>JBQCEX010000052.1:0-3544 GCA_051959855.1 Flavipsychrobacter sp.
ATGTTTGATTTCAGCTTCAGGGACGAACGTTATCTGCCTTTTGAAGGGATAGGGGCAATCAGCCAATGGTCGCTTACATTAGGTGGCATTACAGCTCAGGATGGTACCAAGACAGTGCATCTCTCACCATTTGATTTTGAAACAATCAGTGATGTTGTGTTGCATATTAAATATACAGCTATGGATGGCTCAACCTCTATGGACCTTAACCCTTCAGCTACAACTACTTTTGGGCAATCGCGTTCTACACAGGTATATACTGATGTAAAAAACAGTATAATAGCTAATAGTACAGATATCCTTGGGGTTAAAGTTCCACTGCAACGGATTTTCAGCATGAGGCATGAATTCTCAAACGGTTGGTATGCGTATGCAACTGCATTCCCTTCCAACAATAGTTCTGCCCTTGGGTTTAGTATAGGCGATAGCCAGTTCCCATTCTTTTGCAACAATACTGCAGTGTCTGTAAATAATTTTTACGCGCAGCTTGTGTTTAAAGCACCATTCCCTAACAGTGATACCTATGAGTTGGATATTACCTACACCGATCCTGTAACGACCGGCGTTGTTACTAAAACAATAGGTCTGCTATCTAATTCTTCACATGCAGGGTCTGTTGCCATAAGCACCGGTATAAGCATACCGGCAAACGGGTTGTCTTTCTCTATGGTTTGTAAGGATAGTACAACACACAATGCCATTAATATGGATACCTATTTTGCTGATGTTTTATTAGTGGCTACATATTCAGTATCTGCTGCTTAGAATGGAATTAAATCTCTAAACGTTAAGAAGAATTCATTGTTATGAATAATAATCAAAATAATTTGCAATCCAATGGAAAAGGCTCTCAAAGAGCCTATCCATTGGATTCTTATTCAGTCTCTCCGGGACAGAATACTGAAAAAGAAAATGTTCCTTATTATAAATCATCTGCGCCATCTATTAGCTTGCCTAAAGGTGGAGGCGCACTAAAAGGCATAGACGAAAAGTTCTCTGTTAATGCTGTTAATGGTACAGCAGCTTTGCAGGTTAGTTTACCAATAACGCCGGGTCGAGGTGGCTTTACTCCTAATTTGTCCTTGTCATACAACTCAGGTGGTGGCAACACCGAATTCGGATTGGGATGGGGTCTTGGTCTGCCCTCTATATCCAGGAGAACGGACAAACGGCTCCCATCATACAATGATGCAGATGAAAGTGACGTATTTCTTTTCGCTGGTGCTGAAGACCTTGTCCCCAAATTGGATGGCTCAGGCAATGCAGTGATCACCACTTATACCACCGGTGGCAATACCTACCATGCCAAACAATACATTCCCCGCATAGAAGGGCTCTTTGCACGCATTGAGCATATAACCAAAGATGGTTCTACCGTAAGCTGGTGGCGTGTCACCGGCAAGGACAATACCGTTACCTATTATGGTCTTACTGCTTCCGGCCGTATTGCTGACCCTTCAAATAACAGCAGGATTTTCAAATGGCTGCCGCAGCTGGGCATTGACCGGAAAGGGAACGTACAGGAGTATAGCTATATAAGTGAAAACACATCCAATGTTGTTTTCGCAGCGCACGAACATAATCGTCTGAACAATACCGCCCTGTTTACCAATACCTACCTGAAAAGTGTTAAGTATTGCAATACTACACCTTTCACCATTGCATCTGCAGCCATATATGAGCCATCATTCCCTGTAAGTCCAGGGTACTTGATGGAAGTAGTTTTTGATTATGGTGATCATTCTACCACTATCAACACTTCCGTAACGCCTAATACCTATACAATACCACATACCCCCGACACTATATGGCCAGTTCGCAAAGATCCCTTTTCTGATTTTCATGCCGGCTTTGAAATACGCAGCTATCGCCGTTGTCGTCGTGTACTAATGTTCCACTATTTCAACGAGCTTAATGCCGGAAATGCTGTATTGGTTCATTCACTTGATATGGTATACCAGCAGGATACCAATATGACAGATACTTATACGGAAGCAGATTTTATTACTTCATTTACAAGTAATGGATATACCCGCACTACCGGAGAGATATATACGAAAAAATCACTTCCTGCCTTTACCTGCAACTATCAGCCCCTTAGCTGGAGCAGTAACCTGCAAAATGTTTCGGCAGCAGATGCAGAGAATGCACCCCAGGGCCTTACAGGGCCTTGTCAATGGATAGATCTTTATGGAGAGGGATTGCCAGGTATCTTATCAGAATATAGCGGTGGCTGGTATTATAAGAACAATATGGGCAACGGGCATTTCACGCCCGCGCAAAGAATAGCATCCAAACCTTCTTATGCGGGCCTGGGCAGTGCACTGCAATGGAGTGACCTGCAGGCGGACGGCCGAAGACAATTAGTTAGCCGCGATACCTCAAATCCTGGATATTTTGAATTGGATGATGACCAGAACTGGCAGTCTTTTACTGCCTTTAAAGAATGGGTAAATGTAGATTGGAATAGCCCATACACCAGGATACTTGATCTGAATGGCGACGGCCGGCCGGACATACTGCTTACAGAAGAACGCGCATGGCGATGGTATGAAAATGAAGGAACCGACGGCTATGCGCTGGGCGGTGAAGTAAGCACCACGCTGGATGAAGAGCAAGGGCCGCGCATCTTACTCAATGATATGATGCAGGTTATCTTCCTGGCGGACATGAATGGTGACGGTATGACCGACATAGTGCGCATTCAGAACGGTGAGGTAAGCTACTGGCCCAATATGGGCTATGGTAGTTTTGGCGCGAAAGTAATGATGACCAATGCTCCTGTATTTGATCTGCCTGATCAGTTCAATCCTGTTTACATAACGCTTGCAGACATAAGCGGCACTGGTGCTGCCGATATTATTTACTTAGGTAAAAACAAATGTACCGCGTGGATAAACCTGGCAGGCAATGCCTTTAGCAATCCTACAATTATTAATCCGCTGCCGGGCACAGAGCAATACAGCAAGATAGGTGTAATGGACTTCCTGGGAAGCGGCACTGCATGTATAGTGTGGAGCTCTCCTCTTCCACAGCATGCCTGGGCGCCTATGCGTTATATAGACCTGATGGGCGGCAATAAGCCATACTTGCTTACCGGCTATAGCAATGGTATGGGTAAAAGCACCACACTTACCTACAGGCATTCAACCCAATATTACCTGGATGACAAGCAGGCCGGCACACCCTGGGCCACCCGTCTGCCTTTCCCGGTGCATTGCATACAACAGGTGGCTACCAGTGATAGCGTGAGTGAGACTATCTATATACAGTCATATACCTATCACCATGGTTATTATGATCATGAAGAAAGGGAGTTCCGGGGCTTTGGCCGGGTGGATACCATAGATACCGACGCAGCCAAATATTTTAACAGCGGGACATCCACAGAAAATGATCTTGACCAGGCACCCGTATTAACCAAAACATGGTATCATACGGGGGCATGGATGCGCGAAAGCAACTTAATTGACCAGTTTGAACTGGAATACTACAACAACTCAGCCTGGAATCTTGCAGGCCTGGCCAGCTACCCTGCAGGTCT
>JBQCEX010000053.1:0-3720 GCA_051959855.1 Flavipsychrobacter sp.
AGGCGGCCCTGCCCGCCCACCTGAAGCTGATGGGCGAAACAAGGTTGCAATGGGCAGGAGAAAAAGATGTGGTATATGAGTGGAGCGACCATGCATATCTGGCAGCCGAGGCGCTGGAGATGCGTAACGAACTTACCATCAGCGAGCTGAGAAATATTGTGGGCTTAAGGCATTTTACTGCAGTGCTGAATGAGCTTTTGGAGCAGCAGGTGCTCATCATTAACGATTCGCTGGAGCCGGCCTACAGGCCAAAGAAAGAGAAGATAGTAAGCCTGGCAGATATCTATAAGCAGGAAAGCGAGCTGATTGCTTTATTTGACCAACTGCAGCGTGCGCCGCGCCAGCTGGATGTGCTGATGGCCTATACTGAGCTGTCAGTAAAGAATGGCATTGTGAAGCAGGCAGAGCTGCTGGAGCGCAGCAAGGCTAATGCCGCACAGGTAAAAAGCCTGGCTGATAAAGGCATATTTACCATTACAGAAATAGATGTTGGCAGACTGAACTACCCGAACAGGGATGAGGAACTGAAAGAAATAACTTTTACGCCCGCACAGCAAAAAGCCTATGATGAAATAAACAATGCTTTTGAAGATAAGGAGGTAGTGCTGCTGCATGGAGTAACAGGCAGCGGGAAGACCTTGCTCTACATAAATAAGATACGTGAAACATTAGCGCAGGGCAAACAGGCTGTATTGCTGCTGCCCGAAATAGGGCTTACTACACAGTTGGTAAGCAGGCTATATGCCTATTTTGGCGATGACCTGGGGGTGTACCACTCCCGTTTTAGTAATAATGAGCGGGTAGAGATATGGGAAAAGGTGCAGAAAGGTAAATATAAAATAGTGGCAGGCCCGCGCTCGGCACTATGGCTGCCTTACAAAGACCTGGGGTTGGTAATAGCTGATGAAGAACATGACGGCAGCTACAAGCAAAAAGACCCTGCGCCGCGCTTTCATGCGCGGGATTCTGCCATATACCTGGCCGGGCTGCACGGTGCTAAAGTAATATTAGGCTCCGCAACGCCCTCTGTTGAAAGTCTGTACAATGCCAGGCAAGGTAAATATGCCTATGTGCCGCTACTGGAGCGCTACATGGGCGTAAAAATGCCTGCTATAGAAATAGTAAATGCCAAAACCCTGGAAATGGTGAAGCAGCAAGGCATAAAGCTGCTAAGCCCGGTGCTGATAGAAGCCATAACCAATGCACTGCAGCAGCAGCGGCAGGTAATACTTTTCCAGAACCGCAGGGGTTATGCTCCCTTCCAGCTATGCACGGTGTGCGGCTGGGTGCCGCATTGCAAGAACTGCGATGTCTCACTCACTTATCACAAAAGCAGCGATAAAATGCACTGCCATTATTGTGGCATAAGGACCGCAGTGCCGCACAACTGCGCTGCCTGCGGCAGCAACAGGCTGATAAGTAAAAGCTTCGGCACCGAGAAGATAGAGGAAGAAGTGCAACAGGTTTTCCCCAAGGCAAGAGTGGCCCGTATGGATGTGGACAGTATGCGAGGCAAACAAAGTATGAACCGCCTGCTGGACGAGCTGGAGAAACAGAAAATAGATATACTGGTAGGCACCCAGATGGTAGTGAAAGGGCTTGACTTTGCCCCGGTAAGCCTGGTAGGAATACTAAATGCAGATAACCTGTTAAGCTATCCCGATTTCCGTGTGAATGAGCGTGCCTTCCAGCTAATGGAGCAGGTGAGCGGCAGGGCGGGACGCATGGATGGTGCAGGTAGGGTGATCATACAGGCCTATAATATGGCCCACCCTGTACTGCAATGGGTACAGGAGCATGATGTACAGGCGTTTTACGAACATGAAATAAAGGAGCGCGAACAATTTGGCTACCCGCCTTTCTCGCGGCTTATCAAGATCATGTTCAAACATATGGACGAAACAAAGGCGGTGCATGGGGCGGTGCAAATGGCTGAGGCATTGAAGAAAATCGACAATATCTCTGTACAGGGGCCTGCGCCCGCTATCGTTTCCAGGGTGCGGAATTGGTTCATACACGAGGTGTGGCTGAAATGCCCCCGCGACTCTAAAACACTGGATGCCGTAAAACATGCCGCTAAAGAGCAAAAGCAATTTATAACTGCCCAGAGAGGCTATACAGCTTTACAGATATTATTTGATGTAGATCCTGTATAAAATGAAGAACGGACAGGATATTGAGTCCTGTCCGTTTACCAACTTTATGTATATATAATCCTTATTGCTCGCACGCAATAAAATCGCTTGTCTTAGTTTTTACCAATTACAAACTGGTATGGGTCCAGCTCATCATGCGCCAGGGCCAGCTGTACGCCCTCTGCATTTTTTATGATCTGGTGACCTGATAGGTCCACTACTTCCAGGTGAGGAAAGTATGATTTATTCCGTTCTGCTGTCCGCACGTATGTTGCCAGGAATACTGCTGAATAGACGTCCGCTGCTATAATGTCCTTAATGTAGTGCAACCATTGATTTGATCCCTTTTTCATAACGACCAATTTTATTACTTATACTATATCTACGATCGTGCCAATATTTTGGTTTGTGATACGTAATTTTCGAATTATAAAATCCTTAACAATATAGACGAGAAAAGAAGCGATGAACGCTAATGAAAAAGGCAGAAAATTTTCTGCCTGAATGAGTTATAATAAAATAGGCTATTAATTCTTACAAATAACAAAAATAAAAGGTGTAGCGCCATATTCATTTAATGTCTTGCGCACCTTTTTCTTGTCCTTTATCACTTTGTATTTCTGCAGGTCTATTACTTCGAGGTAGGGAATATATGCTTTGGTCAGGCTCATCTGGCGGATATAAATTCCCAGGAATGCTGCCGAAGTAACATCAGCCGCAATGATATGCTTTACATAATGTACCCAAACCTTATCCTGACCGCTCCACATAAAATAGAATTTATCGGTTCATGTGTCTGTCGTAAACGCGGTTGATATCCGCACCGCAGCCACATCCCCTTCTTGTAGTCTTACAACTTTGTGCCAACATCAGCACAGAGCCTAGCAACACAGCGAAAATGATGGCCTTAATTTCCTTACTTCGAGTCATAAATGCATTTACTTTGTAAAAATAGGCAAATTGCAGGCAGCAAAATGTAAAAGAATACTTATAGCTCCGCTTGACTGGGGCCTTGGTCACACCACCCGCTGTGTGCCCATCATCCGCTACTTGCTAAGCCTGGGGCTGCTTCCGGTGTTTGCCGGCAATGAATGGCAGCGCAACTTTATAAATAATACCTTTAACAATATAGAAACTATTCATCTTGATGGCTATAACGTGCGTTACGGTAAAAAGGGTAGTGGATTTTTATACTCAATTTTATTGCAGGTTCCCCGTATTTTCAAAACAGTACGCGCAGAACATAAGTGGTTGATAGAGAAAGTTAAACAAGAAGAGTTCGCCGGCATTATATCAGATAACCGTTATGGAATTTTTCATCCCGATATCCCATCTGTCATCATGACCCACCAGTTGCAGGTGCAAAGCAACTTGGGCAGCATGGCTGATATGAGCATGCAGAAAATGCACTACCGCTACCTGGAGCGTTTTAATGAGTGCTGGGTACCTGATGTGTCAGGTCAGCCCAACCTGAGTGGAAAGCTGGGCCATCCTGGCAGGCTGCCTGCAAATACCCATTATTTAGGGCTTCTGTCACAGTTGGGCAAAACAATGTCTGACAACCAAAAAGATAATAGCCTGGTTA
>JBQCEX010000054.1:0-13492 GCA_051959855.1 Flavipsychrobacter sp.
GGATCTAATTCTACGATTGGATACAGAGCAAGGAATTCATGAAACCCATGATCCTGGTATAAGTCTCTCCATTCGTTATTTTGAAGAACGCAGTTGCGGGACATGTATAGATCGTAACCGGTTTCATGTATTACATAATCATCATGGCCTGGCCAAGGAGCAATAAGGCCTGCCGGTTCGCGAACTTCTGCCACGCCTACTGTATCCTGAGGAGAGCCATAAGTATATGCATTGTCAAATGTAAAACCTACAAAAAATGGTGCACTAACTTCTGTTAAGTCGAGAGATGTATAAAGTCTTTTAATAGTACCAGTTAGCGAACCATGTGCTGTATTTAAAGTTGGACTGATGTCAGCAAAGGAATTCTGGGCAGAAGCTAATACAGAGCCAGGAAAACCAGCAACAGAATCCATGCCTATACCTGTTGGATACGCACCGGCATGTGTATTATCTACATTCCAAACGTGGAAAGTTAATTTTTCTGTGCCTGCGGTATTCAATGTGCCAACCCATACACTTAATACGCCGGAGATTTTATACGATTTAGTTCCATCAAAAGCAGGCGTATATGCCTCAGCTGCCCCCATAACCTGGTTAGCTGCAGAAGGTGTGCCCGAAAGATCGGCACCATCATTCATCCCTGCCAGATAACCACTGCCATATTGTGCAGGATATGCAATAAGATCTTTAAAAGTATCAATGTCGCTGGTACCTAAACCGCCGGCTGTATTGTACATAGTATCAATCTGGGCAAAACTGCTGTAGCTGGCGATAGCTCCCAACATTAAGAGTAAGGCTTTTTTCATATGCTTGTTTGTTTATTTTTTTAAGTCTTAGCGAATTTAATGGTTTTTTTTGAAGTCCCCGCCGCAAGGCTATATTTTTTCAGGGCTAATTTAATGAAAAGCAATGCTGTAAACCCTTATTCTGTCGCTTATTATCTTAAATTTGTAATGCTAAAGGATTTAAACATCCTTTTGTTTTTACAACTATATAGACGCATTAACAGCATATAAGTTTAAATCAGCAATGATCTTTTCCTCGAAATTGATAGAAGACGCGGTGCAGGAATTTGCCAAACTTCCGGGTATTGGTAAGAAAACTGCTTTGCGTATGGTGCTGCAGCTACTGAAAATGGAAAAGCAGGCGGTAGATGGCTTTACGGGCGCTTTGTCCCGTATGAGGCACGAGGTGCAGTTTTGCAAACTGTGTAATAATGTTTCAGATGCTGATGTCTGTGTCATTTGTGCTAATCGCTCCCGCAATCAGGCCCAGGTCTGCGTAGTGGAAAACATCAGGGACGTGATAGCTATAGAAAGCACGCAGCAGTATAATGGTCTCTATCATGTACTTGGGGGCATATTATCCCCCTTGGATGGTATAGGGCCGGAACAATTATACATTAGTTCTTTGCACGACCGCGTAAGAGACAATGGGGTAGAGGAGCTTATCATGGCACTTAGCCCTACTATAGAAGGCGACACTACAGTTTACTATATCGCACGCCAGCTTAAAGATCTGGAGGTACGTATTACTACTATTGCCCGCGGCATTGCTTTTGGTGGTGAGCTTGAATATGCTGATGAGATGACGCTTGCGCGTTCTATAGCCAAAAGACTACCAATAGAAAATTATGTAAGTGTACAATCTAAGTCTTAGATCATAATTCTATTGCTCCTTCGAATACGAAGGTAGCAGGACCACTGAGCACTACATTCCTGGCCGTATCGGCACTATCTTTAATAAATGATACATTCAATGTGCCTCCCGGTGTATAAAGCGTAGTGTTAAATTCACCGGTTGCATTAGCTGTAGCCGCTATGGCGCTTGCTGTAACACCTGTTCCGCAGCTTAATGTTTCATCTTCCACACCGCGTTCGTAGGTGCGTACCCATAGCTTACCATTCTGCAACTGCACAAAGTTTACATTAATGCCTTTAGGCTGAAATTCATCCCGGTTGCGTATGCGTCTTCCTTCAGTAAATACGTCGGTGTTCTGCACATCATTCACCCACTGTACATAGTGTGGCGAGCCGGTATTTAATGTAGTATGTCCATCCGCAGCATTTATTTCCTGCACATCCTGCATATGCAGGCTCACGGTGCCATCTTCATTTATTGTGGCAAAGTGCGCTCCATCTATAGCTATAAAATTTGCAACCTTTTTTACCAGTCCTAGTTTTTTTGCGAAAGCTGTAATACATCTGCCGCCATTACCACACATAGTACTTTCACCACCATCAGAATTATAATACACCATACGGAAGTCATAGCCTTCAGCATCTTGCAGCAGCATCAGGCCATCTGCACCTATGCCAAATCGCCTGTGACACAGAAATGCTACCTGGTCTTTGGTTAACGATATTCCTTTTGCCCGGTTATCTATCAGGATGAAATCATTGCCGGTACCCTGATATTTGTGAAACTGTATGATCATTATAGCCGCAAAATTAACGATTACCTACATATTGTTCTGCCCGCGAATTAGGATCATTCGTGCTGCCTTTAGTGTATAAAAAGCTGCGCCATTGTGTGTTCCTTACTTCGCCGGGAACTGTAGAATGTAACAGTTTCATATCAGTCAAAAATTCTGTAGGGCGATAAAACAGAAAAACAGCATTTGTTTGATTAGTGCCTGCTACCTTGGCACTTAGTGAATTATATTGCCAAACCTCATACGGCAATGCCCCTACTTCATTTTCTACTTGTATGCGTTCCGTAGGTTTACCATATTTCAAATAAATAAACCCTCTGTCAGTTTCATACCCGGGCGTTACATCTGATCCAAACAGCTTATTTACTTCCTTTACCTGGTTGGCAAATTCCTTCCACGCTTCATCAGGGTTTTTCGGATTAACGGTCGAAAAATGATTATAAATGAAGTAACGCATATACAGATCATCCGGTTTTTTCAGGAATGCTCTTATTGCTTGCATTTCAACCGGGCTACTTACAGGGATTAGCATCTTAAGTATTGCCTGGGCTTGTACCAGGCTATATTTTCCAATAAAGGTCTTGTTAAGGTTCAAGGTGTTAATATTTACAAAGCCTGTATCTGTTTGACTTGAATCTGTCGCCAGGCTGCTGGCTTTTGTATTGCTTCTTTGAAAAAATAATGATTTGGATGCTACCACTAACCCTTCTTTATCTTCCAGTGAAAAGTTAAGATAATAGTTGCCCGATGGCAGACTCGCAATATTGAAATTTCCTGAATAGAACTGCTTATTGTTTTTGTGAACCGAATCAATTGTTATGTATCGCTGATAAGGACTTTCCAGGGGTTTCTGCGATATATATATCCTTAATAAAAGTGGAAATATATTTGAGTGCTCAGTATTATAGAGCTCTCCGTAGTAATTGAGGGTGTTTCTGCCATCATCATAAAAGTTGGCACAAAGCGGAATATGCTGTTCGCCATTCTTCAGAAATATTGATTCCTGGCTTGATTTGTAAAAAGTGTCCAGCAATTCAATATCGCTAAAGAATGGCTTGGTAGTGGCAGTGTTCACAAGAAAGGAATCTTTATAGTCAAACTTATTCAGTGTGTCCACCATGTCTTCCAGCTTCAATTCCAGTTTTACTTCTCCATCGCTTATATCAAAGCGGCGCATATTCAGCATGGTTTCATTCATTACGTCTTTTAGCGAAGCATATTCCGGCGTGCGCACATACGACTGGTCGTTTACTATCACGCCGGTATCGTTTTTAATAATGCAGCTAATACGCATGCGCGATACCAATTTTCCATCTTCCAGCTTTGTAAAGCGTAGACTTAATGGAGATATTTGCCAGTATATCTCTACATAAGGCTTTTTATCAAAGAAGGTACAGTGTGTTACTAAAGCATCTATGGCTCCTGCCTGTAGGGACACAAAAAGCAGGAATAAACTAATACGAAACCAGCGTGGCATTATTATTATTTCGCGCAAATTACTAAATAGCGTTCTTTTGCACGGACATGGCCGAAATTATAACATCCTTTATACCTTTTCCTAATATTCACTGGTGGACACTTGCATCGCAGGCAGATACCTTATGTTTTGACAAGGCCGAGCATTTCACAAAAATGACTTATAGGAACAGGTATTATATTTCAGGTTCCAACGGACTGATTCAGCTCAGCGTTCCACTGGCCGGGGGCCGCAACCAGCGCGCCAGCATGGCTGAAATTGAAATATCTGACAGAGACAAATGGCAAACACAGCATTGGCGCACTATAGTCTCTGTTTACAAGCGTGCTCCTTATTTCGAGTTCTATGAAATGGAACTGCAGCAATTATTTGAATCTCCCTTTCGTCACTTGGCAGACTTTAATCTGGCTACTATAAATTGGTTGAAAAAGCAATTGAAGATGGAATTTAAGGAGAGCTTTACCACAGAATTTCAGAAAACTTATCAGCAGGCTATTGACATAAGAAATATGAAGCTGGGCATAGAGAGCACAACAGATAGTGATTTCCCTATTTACTACCAGATATTCCAGGAGCGTACAGGTTTTTTACCTAATCTTAGCATGCTTGATTTATTATTTGCCGAAGGCCCCTATACATTGCAATGGATAAACGACAATAGAGAACAAATATTGGCAGGCGTGGGCTATTAGCGGCGATTGCGCTGCTTGTCAAACCCTTTCATCTTCCACACACCATACATAGCTTCTTTCACAATACCCTTCGTCATTTTAGATGCCCCTTCTATGCGGTCAATAAAGGTAATAGGAACCTCTTTTATCTTAAAGCCCAGTTTCCAGGCCCTGTATTTCATTTCTATCTGGAAAGCATAACCTATGAACTGTACCTTATCCAACGGTATAGATTCCAATACTTCTTTCTTATAACATACGAAACCTGCAGTGGGATCTTCAACAGGCATCCAGGTAATGAGCTTGGTATAAAATGCTCCGCCCTTTGATATCAGTATTCTGTCCCAGGGCCAGTTTTTTACCTTGCCCCCACGCACATATCTTGAACCTATGGCTACATCAGCACCTTTTGCACAAGCGTCATACAGTCTTTCAAGGTCATCAGGGTTGTGCGAGAAGTCTGCATCCATCTCAAAGATGTAGTTATACCCATGCTTCAGTGCCCACTTAAAACCGAAAATATAAGCAGTGCCCAGGCCTGATTTGCCGGCTCTTTCTACTATATGCAGTTGCGCAGGAAATTCCTTTTGCAGCGATTTTACAATCGCAGCAGTACCATCCGGAGATCCGTCATCTACTATCAGGATGTGATAATTACCGGCAAGTGAAAAAACCTTGCGGATAATTTTTTCAATATTTTCCTTTTCGTTGTAGGTAGGTATTACTACTATCTTGTCCAAAACAGAGGGCAAAAAATTAAGAGTGCCAAAATAAGAAATAAAACAAAATATTACTGTTAATCGAGGTTAAACTTTCATCCCCGCTTTTTTCAGCTTCATTTTGTTCAGTATTTCAGATATCTTTTGTTTGGTATGCAGACTGAAATCTGCCTGCATCATCCAATCATAATATTGAGGTTCTATGGTGAAGATCTCTTCCACCTTACGTCCTTTGTATTTACCAAAGTTAAAAACCGGGTGTCCATCCTTCAGCAGTATTCTGCGTGCATAGTCCACATATTGTTCCGTATTGGTGAAGTCGTGTAGTGCCTTTACTTCTGCGCTCAGGTCAGCATACCTGTCCAGCTGTGCTTCCAGTACTTCTATGGTAGCCAATATGTCTTTCTCTGCGCTATGTGCATTTTCCAGTATCTTATTGCAATAGAAACTGTAGGCAGCGCTTAGTGTGCGGGCTTCCATTTTAAAGAATATCTGCTGCACATCTATCATGTGCCTTTCGGTAAAATCGACGTTGATACCTGAACGTAAGAATTCCTCAGCCAGCAGTGGCAGGTCAAACTTGCTGGAGTTATAGCCGCCCATATCACAGTTCTTTATCCAGTCATACAGCTCGTGCGCTATATGCTTGAACATAGGTGCATCCTTTACATCATCATCTGTTATGCCATGTATGGCAGTTACAGAAGCGGGTATCGGCATGCCGGGGTTCAATCTTTTTACGTAACTGTCTCTCCTGCCGTCAGGGTTCAGTTTCACAAATGCCAGCTCCACAATGCGGTCCTTGGCGTGGTCGGTTCCTGTAGTTTCCAGGTCAAAGAAAACTATAGGTCGTTTTAGAGAAAGTTGGGACATTGAAATAAAATAATTGCAAATCTACTGCGAACTTACGCTATTCCAGTCAATTCCATCGAAAGTGCCCGAGCTCATTAATAAAAGACATACAGGTCGTTTAGCCTCTTTTACTAATTGTTGCACAGTTGCTTCCAATGTATGCTTGTCGTCCACCACCTTTAGGTCATTTTTTCCAAAATGCCGGTGTACTACCTCTGCTTCCAGTTCAGGTAGTCCCTTCAATGCAAGCGCATGATGACTGAAGTAAACAATGGCCTGGTCTGCCGCATCCATGCTACTGGCATATTCACTTAGAAATTGCTCGCTCAGGCTGCTATAGGTATGCAGCTCAAAGCAGGCTATCAGTTCCCTGTCAGGGTAGGCTTCACGCACGGCGTCAAGGGTAGCTTTCAGTTTAGATGGGGCATGTGCGAAGTCGCGATATACAACCAGTTTAGCTTCTGCTTTCAATTTTTCAAGCCTTTTTGCCGCCCCGCTAAAGGAGGCTATGGCACGATAACAATCTTCTTCGCTCACACCAAGCTCCATGCATACATCTATCGCCGCATTCATATTCAGCAGGTTATGCCTGCCAAATACCGATACTTCAATAGGGCCATATTTGGTGTCCAGTACAGCTACGCCATTTTTATAGTGAAATGCAGGCATATCATAAGGCACTGCTTTCAGGTGCCCTGCTGCTTTCTTTACCAGTTGCTGCACTTCAGTGTCTTCATTATTATAGTATAGACTTGCACCTGCTTCCATTGTGCTCAGGTAGTGCTCAAATTGGCTCAGATAATTATCATAAGTCGGAAAAACATTCACATGGTCCCAGGCTATACCGCTCAGCACACTTATGTGCGGGTGATAAAAGAAAATTTTTGGCCTTTTTTCTTCCACTGAGGCCGGGTATTCATCACCCTCCAGTATAATGAGTGGCGCATCGCTCAGTTGCACCGATTGGTCAAATCCGGCCACTTTTGCGCCCACCAGGTAATCAAATTTAACATTCTGTTTTTTTAGTATATGCATCACCATGGATGTGATGGTCGTCTTTCCATGACTGCCCGCTATTACCACTCTTTTCTTATCCTTGCTTACTTCATATACATATTGTGGGAATGAATATATAGGAATATTAAGCTTTTTTGCAGCCAAAAGTTCGGGATTGTCTGCTTTAGCGTGCATTCCCAGCACTATTGCATCTATTTTATCAGTTATTTTTTCGGGGAACCAACCGCTTTGCTTGGGTAAAATACCCGCGTTAGCCAGGTTTGTTCTGGCCGGATCATTAATTTCATCGTCACTTCCGCTCACCTCATTTCCCTGTCTTTTTAGTGCCAGCGCAAGCTGGTGCATTACCGCTCCACCTATGGCTATAAAATGTATATGCTTCATAAAAATTTCTTATCTTCGTACAAAAGTAACAGAGGTTTTTTACTACCAAAGACAAAAGTATTATGCAAGTATTTTCAAATTTTCGTCGCATAGCTACTATAGCCGCTATTGTAGCTGTCGCTTTTCTGGCATCTTGTGCTAATGGTGGCACCCAAAAATATGGCTGTCCTAACCATTTACACATTAATATTGGTTCTATTATTCGCTAAGGGTTTTCATTTTTAATTTTTTTATTGCATGTAATAGCTTCTGTTTAAACAGCTAATGCTGTTTTTTTGCTACTACTGCACAAAATAGAAGCGGGATATTGTTGTTCAATATCCCGCTTCGCTATTTACTATCGGTTACTATAAAAATGCATAAGCTACATGCACCTGCACAGTACGTTGCTGCCAGGCGCCAGATACATCTGTATTATTTAGGCTTGAAAGTCCCAATATATAGCGTGCACCAATATTCAAGTGCAGCGGAAGTTTCAGTTCCAGACCTATAACGCCCGACAAGTCACCTGACTTAAATAACCCTTTGGCATCATGCACCAGGTTATCAGCATCCTTTACTGATACTACGCCACTGTATTGCGGACCAACCTGCAGCCACAATAGGGGTATCAATTTCAGTTGAAATAATACCGGTATGCTCAGGTAAGTGACTTTGAATGAGCCATTTTTGGTTGAGTCTGCGAGATTATTATAGAAACCGCTGTAAGCGTCATAAAAGTTGTGTCCGGATACCGTATAGCTTGTCTGGCTAAAGAAGGCTTCCACCTGTACGCCAATTCTATGTTCTCTCAGGCCTACAGCGACACCGCCTAAAAAGCCCGCTTTATAGCCATTGTCCCAGGTGTCACCTGACAGCTTTGCTATGTTGGCACCCAGCTTTATAGCAAGATCTATTTTAGGAATGCTTGGCCCCTTTTCCTGCGCCCATACAAAAGCCGGTGAGATCAGCGTAATAAATACAAAAAGTAATGTTCTAAGTCTCATGATTTGAAAGTTTAGCAGTGCTAATATAATTGCTTTGCAAACTTAGATATAAAAAGTATGCCTTTGTTTAGTCGGCTGCCTGTTCCACTACTAAAAATTCCGATCTAAAGGGCTGCATGGCATCTTTTAGTGTATCAAGAAAACTATTCCCATGCAACAAATAATAAGTCGAGAAATTTTCTACGCGTTCCTGAAGGCTATTATTAGGAAACAGTGTTGCCTTCAGGCGGCTTATTTTTTGAAGTTGGGTATGCATTTTTCTTTTTTCAGCCCGCAGCATTTTTTTCTCCAGTACTTCCAGCTGGTGTTTTATTTTGGTAGTCACTGCTTCTGCTGATGAACGCAAAGTAGGGTCGAGGCTGCTGGCCTTTTGTTTCAGGCTATTTAATATTTTTTCTATTTCCGTTGTTTCATTTGCTGTTTGCCAGTCGTCATTGCTGTTTGCGGTCACATATTCCCTTACCAGGACCACCTCTGGTTTAAAAATGTCCTGAACTGAAAGTTTCAGACCATCTCTCAGCTTTGCAGCAGCAGGTTCTACCCACAGTACTGATTGCCTTAGCAATATGGCCGGGTAAAAAACATGATAATGTGCAAATAGTGATTTTAACTGCAACCAATAGGCTACCTCCGCGCCCCCGCCTATAAAGGCCACATCCGGCAATATGCTTTCCTGCAGCAGTCCTCGCAGTATCACATTTGGACTAAAGCGTTCCGGATGAGCTTCCATTTCCTGCATCAGTTCTTCCTCAGTCCAAATGATTTCAGTATTTACCACGCGCCAGTGTCCGTCTTTTCTTTCTATTCGCTCGCGCAATTGGTCATTAAGGTAAAATAGGTTGATGGGCCTGGGATGTGCCTGTGCTTTATAGTGTACAGATAACTTTTCTATTTGTTCACTTACTATCGAGTAGGCTGTTTCATGCAGCAGGTCGTCTTTCATTATATGGATGATACATCGCTTGAACGCTGCTTCATCCGGGTCAAGTATGATAAGGCCATATTGTCCGAATAGTTCATTTACCAGGTATTGTGTAGCCTGTCCTATCGTTTCATGTTGCAGGTAGGCTTTGGTGATCATATCTTTCAGCCTGTCCAGGTGTTCGCCGGGCGGGCCAAATAATTTAAATAACTCACCAAATAGTGGCTTAAGGCCCTCTGTATTCATCCTGCCCACAGCACCGCTTTGGCCATTTGCCTTCCATACATACTTGTCGCCATTATAGCGAAAGGTACCCAGTTCATCCAGGTCATTGTCTTCACTGCCCATGTAGTACACGGGCACAAAATTCTTGTCAGGCAAAAGGGCTTTCAGCTCCTCAGCCAGCTTTATGGCATGCAGTATTTTGTATATGAAGTATAGATATCCTGTTAGCAGGTTGGGCTGATGTGCGGTACATATTGTATAGGTATTTTCCGCTGCCAGCAGTTGCAGGTTTTGCTCTACTTTTTCATGCTTAGGCAACTGTTCGTATTGCTTGCTCAAAGTTGCTACCAGCACTTTACGGTCTACCGGGTATTTAGATCTTTTCTCTATAGCAGCTAACATACCCTCCTTATTAGGAGCATATTCATAGAAGTCTTGGAGGTTTATTGAGTTATTAAGATAATCTGTTACCAGGTGAGAGAATGATCCTGTATCGCTATATGGCAAATGCGTAAAGCTAGTAGGCACAATAATACGATTTTTGAAAAGCGAAGTTACTGGTAGCTTTTCATAATTCCTTAATAGCATAATAGGCTAAATCAATTGAGTGCTCTCTGGAATTTTTTATTGAAATATTCTCGTATTCCTGTACTTTTCGCCTTATGAACCCATCCAACAGTATTAAAAACTGGGCTGAAGATGAACGGCCGCGTGAGAAAATGCTACAGAAAACTGCTGCTGCCCTCACGGATGCTGAACTTTTGGCTATCCTCATTTCCAGTGGCACCAGGGAAAAATCAGCTTTAGACCTGGCCCGTGAAGTGCTGGCACTGGCTAACAATAACCTGCAGCAGTTAGGCAGGCTGGGCGTGCTGGAACTGCAAAAGACCAAAGGCATAGGGGAGGCGAGGGCCATTACGATTTCGGCTGCACTTGAGCTGGGCCGCCGCAGGCAAATGAGCGCTGCCCTGGAACGTCCTACCATCACCCAAAGTGCTGATGCGGCGGAAATTGTAGTGCCCCTGCTCGGCGATCTTAATCATGAAGTGTTCTGTGTTTTATACCTCAACCAGGCCAATAAAGTATTACGACATGAATTAATAAGTAGCGGTGGCCTTACAGGAACAGTAGCTGATATTCGTATAGTGTTGAAGAACGCATTACTTCACAATGCTAATCAACTCATCATAGCGCACAACCATCCATCCGGCAATAACAAAGTAAGCGCTGCCGATAAAGATTTAACAAATAAGCTGAAAGAAGCGGCAACTATAATGGATATTAAACTACTCGATCATCTTATTGTCACAGGTACAACATATTTAAGCTTTGCCGATGAAGGGCTTATCTGATAGTGGCTATTTATTGTTATCTTGCAACCATTCACTTGGTTATAATATTAAACATTTTACCATTTAGCAAGCACTATGCTTAAGATTGGAATATTTGGTGCAGGCCACCTGGGCAAGATTCATATGCAGCAGTGGCAGGAAATTGCAGGTATTCAACTCGTTGGTTTTTTCGATCCTGATGATGCTCAGGCTGCTACAGCCATTGCTCAGTACCAGGTTCCCCGCTATACAAATATTGATGAGCTGATACAGGCTGTAGATGCAGTGGATATTATCTCCACCACCACTACGCACTATGAGATCGCTAAAAGATGCCTGCTCAGCGGCAAGCACATTTTTGTCGAGAAGCCATTGGCGCATACCCTCGATGAAGGACGTGAATTAGTAAAGCTGGTAAAAGAAGCCAATGTGAAATGCCAGGTGGGCCATGTAGAGCGCTACAATCCTGCTTATCTTGCTTTGGGCGAACAGTCTTTGCAGCCAATGTTTATCGAGGCGCATCGCCTTGCCCAGTTCAATCCACGTGGTACTGACGTATCAG
Source organism: Flavipsychrobacter sp. (assembly GCA_051959855.1). Taxonomy (GTDB): domain Bacteria; phylum Bacteroidota; class Bacteroidia; order Chitinophagales; family Chitinophagaceae; genus SZAS-30. The sequence continues at coordinate 11,581 of JBQCEX010000054.1, forward strand.
TGATCCTTGATCTCATGATACATGATATTGATATCGTCTTACACCTGGTTAAATCGCCTGTACGTCGCATTTCTGCAAGTGGTGTATCAGTGCTCAGTGAAACTGCTGATATAGCCAATGCCCGCATAGAATTTGATAATGGTTGCGTAGCCAATCTTACTTCAAGCCGCATATCGCTGAAGAAAATGCGTAAGATGCGCCTCTTCCAGCGTGATGCCTATATAGGTATAGACTTCCTGGATAAGAAAGCAGAGGTAATACGTATGAAGGAGCCCGGCATGCAAAGCGGCATGATGGATTTTCCTATTGAAGTGGCTAATGGTGAAAAGAAGATTATATCCGTGCAAATGCCTGAAGTGGCTATGTCAAATGCCATCAGGATGGAGCTTGCTGAATTTGCTGATGCGGTGATGAATGATAAGCCGGTGCGTGTTTCAGTGTATGATGGTTTCCAGGCAATGGACGTAGCGCACCAGATATTGAGGAAGATGAGCCAGCATAATGAGCTGCACAGTGTTTAATTAATCTCTTTTAAGAATATTTTTCTAATGAAACCATTCTATATAGTTGCTGCTGTGCTTGCTGCCATGTTTTGGGCAAGCTGCAATATTATAAATCCGCCGGAAAAGACTCCGACTTATGTGCATATAGACTCTTTTGCTTTCAATCAGCCATCCGCTGGTCTCGGCTCTGCATCTCACGATATCACTTCAGTATTTGTTTATTACAATCATAACCCAATCGGCTTTTTCGACTTGCCGGTTACCTTCCCTGTCATTACTTCTGGCGATTCCGGGGTTATTACCGTGAGCCCGGCAGTTACCATAAATGGTTTGTATAGCTTCCAATCGCCCTATGTTTACTATAGCGCAGATACGGTTATATTGAAAACAAATCCCGGTAAGGTTTTTAACTATTTACCTACTACCGGGTATCTTATACCCTTTACGCATGTACCATGGTCAGATAATTTTGATAATGGCAACGACTTTACTAACGTAGATAGTAGTGATAAGCGATCTCTAATTACAGACCATGCGCCTGCTGATGCATTTGAGGGAGCTGTAGGTCGTGTTGACTTAAGCGGGCCAGATACTGCTGCGTTCATTGTAGCTGCGGGACATCCGTTTAAGATGGATGTTAATGGCCAGACTTATCTTGAACTGAATTATAAATGCAGTGCCACTTTTCAGATTGGCGTTAGTTCAATAAGCCCTGTACTAGGGGATGGTAGCCAGTTTTTAGTTGGTGCTAACCCTAGCCCCAACGTCTGGAAGAAGTTGTATGTATCCTTGCAAACTGTAGCGCAGCAATACCCCAATAGCCAGTACTATATTTTAATTAAGTTTATGGTACCACCGGGCCAGTCAGGAGGTTTTGTACTATTAGATAACCTTAAAGTAGTTGGCGACGAATAAATATGCAGTTGCCTAAGGCGAAAAGAAAGGCTATAAGCCAGCTTGTCCTGCTCGATTATGTAGCAGCCGCAATTGCGTGGATGACCTTTTGGATTTATCGCCATCAGTTGATAGATCATCGCTCATTTGCCCAGGCTGTCAGCCTGTTTCGCCTTAAAGATTACATAGCTGGTCTTATCATTTTGCCTGGTGGCTGGCTGTTCCTTTATCTTTTATCCGGCACCTATTTTGATCTTTATCGCAAGTCCCGCCTTAACGAGATCAATCGCACTCTTATATCCTGTATCATTGGCAGCATATTAGTTGCGCTCATCGTTTTTGCCAATGATGAAAATGACTACTCCTACTTCATCCGTATGACGGGGCGTTACCTGCTCATTCACACTGCATATACGCTTATCCTGCGTCTGCTTATTCTTAATCATGTTAAGAACAATCTTGTTCGGGGTAAAGTTGGTTTCAAAACACTTATCATCGGCGGCAACCAGGAAGCG
>JBQCEX010000055.1:0-2995 GCA_051959855.1 Flavipsychrobacter sp.
CTGCATAGAGCAGGCGTAGAAGGTGCCACGAGGCAATACAACAGGAGTATCCAGGCGATAGTAATAGAAATGATTTATGGTATCCGCATAGTTTGTAAAATAAAAATCCTGCTCGCGCAGTACTGTGTCGAAATAGGCACCATTTACGCCTTGCAAGGCCTTGTAAATGATAATTGAAAACGGCTTGCTGGTGGCCAGGGGTACTTGCCTGCCGAAATATATGGCAAGTCCACGCAAAGTATCTGGTTGATTAAGATGATATTCTATAGCTACTTTGCCGGGCAGGGTGGCTGACAGATTAAGATAGTAAGACATTTCAGCTGTACCATCGTCATAAGCCAGGTAGTTATCAAATACCTGATCCCTTATACTGGTATCATTAGGCCTGGGGTCAGCTATGCCAGGAGACTGCAAATAAAATTTATTCTCGAATATGACCCTATCATTCAATCCGGCTAATGATGTGCTGGTTGTATAAGTTGGGAAGCTTACCTGAGTTACGCTACCACCAGGAATACCGGTACTACCTGTACCTGATCCTAATGTTGTACCACTACTCAATTCCCGCGCTATGTAGCCATAATTTACTGTACGGAGCGTATCGTAGTTATTCCTGATACTATCAGACATCTGGCTCGTCAATTCTGCCGCCTTATTAGCCAGGAACTGGCGGTAAGGCATAGAAGTATAATCATTGAGCATGCTGGTAGGATCGGAAGTATATGCAATATCATTCACAGTAGTATCAAACATGTTTCTGCCGGCGTTCATCCTGATGTAATCAATATTCCAGGTAGAGCCGCTATACTGGAAGGCAGCAAGATTCACGAAGCGGAACTGGAAACTATCATTAAAATATGCGGTATCTGTAACCGGTATCATCACCTGCCTGAAAGGCAGGACAGTAGAGCCTGAATCAGACCAGACTTCCTTCCAGATACTACCCTGCTTGAAAAAAAGCATCAGTGAATCATTTAGCAGCGGATAAAAACCATTACCGCCTGGCTGAACGAAAAAGCTAAGATAAACGCTATCGGAAGGTTTATAAGTACTTAAATCAATAGGTTGCGTGGTGAGACTATCGCAAAGCAATTGCACTGTATTATAAAAGCTATCGTAGGGGGTGCCATACTGATTTAACGCATCAAGTGTAACCACACCCCGGCTAATGGGATTAATAGCCATTGTATTATTTACGTAGGCCTCATGATCAACCCACTTACTGTTGTCGGGGAATACTCCGTAATTGGTAAAGTCTTCGAAGAATGGAAGGCTTAGTGCAGTTTTTTTGGAAAAACGGCCAATATCTTTTGGTGCAGCTTGTCTCAGCAAAGGATTATAGCCCAAAGGAGCTATTTGCTCCTGAGTGAAGCCCGTTTTTACAAACAGCAAAGAAAATACTATATAAAAAACTAATCCTCTCATTATGGCGCCGGTACATTATTTACATCCGCACTTGTCGTATCTTGTTTATTAACTCCTCCGGCAGCATTTTTATTTTGCTCCATTTCTTCAGTTGTCGGATTTTGCTTAATCCAGACATCTATAATATCACCAGCCTTTATCCTGTTTGGCGCCCCCAGTTCATTGAAAGGTTTAGGGCTCTGGTTATAAATAAGTGCAGTAGCAGAATCAGTAACATCAGCATCCCAAACCACATTCGCGTTCAAACCGTTGCCGGTGAGGTCCGCTATACCTTCATCAGGCGTCATACCTATCACATTTGGCACATTGAACTGAGTGATACCCAAGCCGTCGCCCAGTACCAGGCTGATATGGCTGCCTTCCGGTATCATCTGGCCGGGGCGTATTTCCTGACCATTATAAAGCTGTGCCAATACCGCACCCTTTGCTATATCAGGCTTATAAGTAGTATCGCCAAGAATAAGCTTGTAGTTCTTCAATATCATTTCTGCACTGCGGAAAGACAGGCTTACCAGGTTTGGCATCGGGGTGGCAGGCGGGGTAGTTTTATTTACTGTAATGAATACCGTACGACCTGTTTTTACTACAGATGCTATATCCGGTATTTGTTTAAGAACGGTATATGGCTTTTGCTTAGGTTCGTAGGTGGAATCCACATACACTTCAAAGCCCATGCCCTCAAGCTGGTTGAGCGCAGCGTGCATATCCAGACCTGTGACATTCGGTATTTTAACTTCTTCACCGTGTCTTGTGATCCATTTGAGGCTGGCAAAGAAAAGTAAATACAGCACTGTGCATAGCAACAACACAATGATGAGGTTGTATAAAAAGGATTGTCTTATTTTTTCATTAAAAGCCATACGCTATAATACTGCAATATAAGTTATAGTCTTAAGACTGCGTTTTGATACATTCTTCAAGCAATGCGCCATAAAAATCCTTGAGATTATTACCTGAAGCTCTCACCTGCTGCGGCAAAATGCTGTTTTCGCTTTGGCCAGGGGTTGTATTTACCTCGAGAAAATAAAGTTTATTGGTCTGTTTTTGAAGTATAAAATCCATGCGCACTACTCCGCGGCAATTGAGGTGACGATAGATATAGGCAGCTTTAGACTCCAATTGTTCCCTGATACTGTTATCAATTTGCGCAGGAGTCACTTCGTTTGTAATACCCGGTGTGTACTTCGCCTCATAGTCGAAGAACTTATTCTTACTGATGATCTCCGTAGCAGGCAAGGTGTGCAGGTAACCATTTACCCTATACACGCCAATTGTCAGCTCGCGACCTTCAATGTATTCTTCAATCAGTACCTGGTCATCTTCTTTAAAGGCTTTTTCAATAGCGGGCAGTAGCTCCTCTACCGATTTTACCATGCTAACGCCCAGGCTTGAACCACTCTCATTTGGTTTTACAAATACCGGCAACTTTATTTGTTCCAGTATAGCGCCAACGGAATAGGGTTCACCCTTAATCAGATGTACGGAATTGGCGATATTAACCACTTTAAAATCTCTAACTACCTTATTACAATAGCTTTTATTGAAAGTAAGAGCAGAGATAATAGAGTTG
>JBQCEX010000056.1:0-7031 GCA_051959855.1 Flavipsychrobacter sp.
TCATTATGCAGTCGCTCCACTATGCCAGCATATTGCTTATTCTTGCCCAGTGCTACCTCCACACGCATACCCGGCTGCAGCAATGCCTGCATTTCTTCCGGCACGCTGTAGGTCAGCAGGTTAGGCATGTTAAGGGGCAATATGATATCGGCAAAGCGGTAAGCAGTGGCGTTCTTATCAGCAAACAGCAAAGACATACTTATGCAAGTTAAACAAAAGGCCGTACACCTATTTTTATCCCTGACGCAATAAATATTTGCTAATTCAAAAAGTAGTAATACATTTGTACTATACAAGTTGAATAATACATAATGTTTAGAAGCGGCAGCCATATAATAAAGACACAAAAGCAGCGCGATGAACTGCTTGATGCCTGGGAGGAAACGTACAAAAAAGGCCAGCTTACCTTATGGATCTTCCTGGCGCTGAAGCAAAGCCCCAGGTATGTAGATGAGATAAGACAATTTGTTGAAGAAAAGACGTTGGGCACTCTTACCTGTGAAGAGCAAAGTCTTTACCGCACTCTGCGGAAATATAAAGAGCTAGACATGGTAGATTTTAAGGCAGGCCCCGGTGATGGCGGCCCGGAAAGGAAGTATTACTTTTTGACACCTCTTGGTCTTGAGCTACTCAAAGAGTTTGCCCAACGTAACATCATGTTGTTTTATAATCCCGAAATAAAAGATTTACTATTTAAATATTAAATATCATGAAGTTCTTTAATCCCTTATTATTGTTTTATACGCTTATAGTTGTAATTCTTACGCTCATCTATTATTATCTCTGTATCAGCGTATTTACAGCTCCTTCATCCGGTATCTTTGTGTTTGCAGGCTACCTGGTGCTGGTCTTCGCATCAGCGCTCCTCATCAATATGAAGGATGAGAACAGTGGCTACATGGGTTTCAACTATCACCTGGTCACGTATCTCATTGTTACTGTTCTTTCTTTCTGCATAGTATTGTACTTCCACGATGCAAATACTGCTGCCAATATCAGACAAATACTTACAGTAATGCTTATCTGGGGTGTGGGTATAGCGTTTCATTTTGCTATGTACCTTATGTTCCGCAGCAAAAAGATTGGCGCTTATGAGAAAGACGATGTTTTCAAATAATCGCTTTTTACCTGTTAAAACAGAAATATGAAATTCAGATTCTTGCTTATCTCCATGTGCCTGTTAATTACAGCTCAAGCACAGCTAACTATTCACCATTGCGAAGATTTTATGGCCGGCACCACACTTCGCTTTCAGCAGTGCGACCCCAGTGTGCTTGCAGGCAATAGTGGCGCTTCTGTAACCTGGGACTTTTCTGCATTAGCCCCCATGCCTGACACCACCACAGAATGGATAGTAGCTCCTGCAGCTACAGCCTATGCCGCACAATTTCCCACAGCCAACCTGGTGGAAAAATATTCTGACGGAACTTTTGTGTATGCCCGCACAAATACCGATAGCAGCTTTTTAGTAGGTTATCTCGATACTGTAAATGGTTATACCATACGTTACCCTGACCCTGTATTGTATGCACTGCGGCCTATCAGTTATGGCAATATTATTACCCGTGCTTTTTCAAATATCTTCAGGTCTTCATCTTTCAATTTCAATGGTAACGGCAGTTGCACTATAACTGCCGATGCATATGGTACCCTTATTTTGCCTAATGGCAGCTTCCCTAATACGTTGCGGCTGACGATTACACAGACCCAATCTGATACAGTAATACCTGGTGGAACAGTAACCTTTACTACTACTGTCAGCCATATATGGTTTGATGACAGCCATACCTCCGCTTTATTGAAAATAGACTCTACGCAAACGGCTGTAGGATCTTCTAAAACGGTTCAATATCTACTTTCTGAGACAACTGCTGTGCCGCAAATTATTAGTATAGATCTCTTTTGCTTCTATCCGAATCCCGCAAACGATGTAGTAAATATTACAGCGCCGGTTGGTTCTGTCTTGTCGATTACTAATACAATTGGGCAGCAAGTTATTAGTGTGCACACTACCCCAAACAAAACAGCACTCTCATTATCAGGTTTACCTGACGGTTTATATTTTATGAGCTGCCGTACTGAACATGGTGTACAAAGCCGTTCACTTGTTATAAACCATTAAGATGGGGTGCTATAGTATTTATTGAGATTGCATAATGTAATCATGCATCTCTTTGAATGGCTTGTGTTTCACATTATTTACCAGTTGGGCCTGAAACACCTCAGCCTCGCCCAGCAGACTTATACATAGCTTTATCGCTTCAGGATGCATAGATTTAAATACCATTTCGGTAACCATGCCCATTTGTTTATAACATTCCTGCAGCTTGTTTTTACCTTGTTCAGTAAGACTTATCAGCGTAGCACGCTTATCAGTTTCATGCTGCCTGCTTTGTATATAACCGTCCTTAATCAGCTTATTGATGGCGTCCATACCAGTGGTATATTCTATTAGCATAGCATTAATAAGCTCTGTCTTCTTTACTTCTTCCAGGAATCTTAATTCATTGAGAAAATAAAATGTTTCAGGAAACGGCACATTCAGCTCGGCCATTGCTGCTTCAAAATATACGCGATAGATATGTATCAGTCTGCCCATTATCTTCATCAGCAGCGATCCATCAGACGGCGGCAGTTTGCCTCCTACCATATTATTATCGCGCCGCGCATTTTGCGCCAGGTAATAGCGGCAGAAATCTGCTATATCGCCATTGGCATGCTGCTGCTCAAATTTATCCCATTCGTTTACCAGACTTACTACAGTATTCAATTTATGTCGGTTTCGTTGCAAGTTAATGAAAAAATAAATAAAAATGTTGTAATTATATCATATTCGATGTAGTTTTGCAAAAATAAAATCGATATGGATGTTTATTAAGGGGGACTTTCACCGATTTTTTGATAGCCTTTACCGACAAGTAAGCCTGTTTAGCCGAAATGTCTTTCAGGCAACTAAATAGCCAATATAGCTTTGCATCACTTTCAAGAAAAAAGCACAATGAAACAAACACTACATATACTCAAACCACAAAACATACTCCTGCTTGGCTTTATGCTGAGCGGCAGTATTGCCACATGGGCACAGGCAACCATTAGTGGTAAAGTGATAGATGATAAAGGAAAGGCCGTGGCGGGCGCAAGCGTTTATATAGACAGCAGCCTGGATGGCGCTACTGCCGATACTGCGGGTAACTTCACATTTAGCACCACCGAAACAGGCGCTAAAACTATAGTAGCCTCAGACATTGGTCATGAAAACGGAGGTTTGCCACTGGATATTAAAGGTGATATAAAAGGATTAGTAATAAAACTACGCACTGAAAAAACCCACAAGCTGAACGACGTAGTTATTACTGCCGGTAGCTTCGATGCCTCTAACGATAAAGATAAAACAGTACTGAAGCCGCTGGACATAGTGACTACAGCAGGTACACAGGCAGACGTTGTAAAATCGATGGAGACACTGCCGGGCACACAGAAACAGGGGGCTGAGAATGGTCTCTTTGTACGCGGTGGCGATGCCAGTGAAGCTGCCATTCTTGTAGATGGTATGGTGGTGCAGAATGCATTTTTCAGCGGTCCTCCGGGGGTTACCACCCGCAGCCGTTTTGGGGCTTTTCAGTACAAAGGTGTTTCCTTCAGTAGTGGCGGCTATAGTGCACGTTACGGCCAGGCGCTGAGTAGTGTGCTGGAACTAAATAGCCTTGACCTTGCAGATAAGAGCACCGTGAACCTGGGCATAAACATGGCCGGCGTATATGCCAGCGGCACTAAACTGTGGAAGAACAGCAGCCTGGATGTGGGTGCTAACTACAATAACCTCTCACCATTCTACGGCATAGCCAATACTAACTTTAAATTTTATGACGTACCGGTAGGTGGTGGTGGCAACCTGCGCTATGCATGGAAGCCAAACAAAGACGGCATCTTTAAGGTAACAGTTAATGGTTCTTACATAAGCAGCGGTATTGCATTGCCTAATCCTGCAAGCCCGGACTCCAACTTAAACTATGAAACAAAAAATACCGATATATTTTCGGAGATATCGTTCCGCCAGGTATTTAAAAATAAGTTCAGCCTCTATACAGCCGCTTCTTACAGCTATGATAACAATGATAACAGCTGGGGAGGATTCCCTTATAAGGAAACTGACCAGCGTGCACAATATAGAATTGAAGGCAAATGGTATGCAACAAGCCGCTTTAGCTTGCTGGCTGGTACTGAAATGCAGCACTATAACATACAGCGCAATGCTTACTTACCCACTGCCTACAATGTAGACAGTAGCTATAAAAAAGTAGATCAGGACTTCACTGAAACACAAGTGGCCGGTTTCCTGGAGGCAGATTATACACCTGTATATTGGTTAGCCATTCGCCCAGGTATTCGTTATGAACATAGTGAATTATTAAAGCAGGGTGGCTTTGCACCGCGCATGAGCCTTGCAATAAAGACAAGTGACAACAGCCAGGTATCTCTTGCGTATGGTATCTTTTATCAGAATGCGGATAATAACTATCTATTGTATGGTTATCGCCCCAACTTCCAACAAGCGGTACATTATATAGCCAATTGGCAGCTGAACAAAAATGACAGAACATTGAGGATAGAAGGCTATTATAAAACATATAATGATCTGGTTCGCGAAATAGCTGATTCAGGTGCATTTGATCCTAATCCTTATCATTCTCTTGCAGGTCTTAACGTAAATAATAGTGGTTATGGTTATGCAACAGGTGCGGAACTGTTTTGGCGTGACAAAAAATCTATTAAGAACTTTGACTATTGGATATCCTATAGCTACATAGATACACGCAGGCTTTACAGGAACTATGTCTCAGAGGTGACGCCTGATTTTATAGCTAATCATAACCTGAGCCTTGTAGCCAAATATTTTATTGATAAATGGCAAACAAACATCAGCGCTACTTATAGCTATGCCAGTGGTAGACCATCTTATGATATGAACTGGAATAGTGTAACCACACCTGATTATAATAACCTTGCGTTGACTGTAAGCTATCTGCATACTTTCGGTAAATGGTTTACTGTGTTCTACCTCGGCATAGACAATATCACTAATGCACACAATGTATTTGGATATAGATATGACATCAATAACAACCGTACACCTATATTGCCACCATTGTACCGTTCTATATTCTTTGGTGTAAATATGTCACTAACACAATTCAGTAAAGACGAACTTTAATTAAATAATCTAAATCGCTAAAAACAACATAAAAAACTAACAATCATGAAAGGATTTATTCTGCTCATTTCTGCTATTGCCTTTGCGGTAGCCACCTGCACGGCGCAGGATTTTAAAACCACGCTAAAGAAAACATTTGACGAATTTGAAAACACACAAGACCAGCAGCAAAAAACACAGCTAAGCAATAAGCTGGGCCTGATAGCTAAAAAATGGAATAATGAATGGGCTGCGCATTACTACTATGCATTCAGCCAGGCTGCCATCTCCTATAACGAAAAGGACAAGACAAAGGCCGATGCTTATATAGACGAAGCTGAAAAGGAATATGATGATATGAAGAGCATCTTAGGCAAAGACAATGACGAAACTTATGTACTGGCAGCAATGATAGCCAATGCCCGTCTTGCGGTTAATCCGCCGAACCGCTGGCAGAAATACGGTAAGATATTCAGTGAAGATCTGCAAAAAGCAAAAGAAATAAACCCTGATAATCCGCGCATGTATTACCTGCAGGGTGTAAGCAAATTCCATACACCTAAAATGTTTGGCGGTGGCAAGAAAAACTCCTTGCCATATTTTGAAAAAGCAGAACCACTGTTTGCAAAGGAAACTGCTGATGATATAACCAAACCTTACTGGGGTAAGAACGAAAATGCATACTTCATGGCCCAGTGCAAAGGAGACGACAAAGAATAGGTTTTATTTAGGTTAGACAATCCATAATGTCCCGGCCCAAAAGGCCGGGATTTTTTATACTGCTTAATAATTAGATATTAGAATAATAATACAGGAAACATTGACTTAATACAAACGTAATGCAGCGGTAACTATTCAATAATCGTAGCGCAGTTCTTTTGCAGCAAAATTTATAAAATGAAGAAGCATCTACAATCCTTATTGCTGCTATGCATTGTGTTACTGGGTGTAACAAATGCTAATGCACAATCGAAGTTGATCCATTACTGGCATTTCAACAATTTTACCACTGCCCCTGCGAGCACTACTGTAAATTCTACTCATCCTTTTAATGTTCATGCTGATTACTCAAGTATAGACACCAGCAAGGCACAGGTAGTCTATATGACCAGCGCCGGTACCTCTTCGGCCTTCTCTACTACGGTTGACTATGCTAATCCCGGCGATACACTGAATGCGCGCATGGGCCACGCCGCTGATGGCAGCACTATCAGCTGGGCATTAAGACCACGCAACAGAAGCGATAGCATGGAGCTGCGTTTCTATATACCTACTACACACTACAAGAACATCCTGATAAAATACATTTCTCAGAGCTCATCGGTAGGTAGCGGTATGTTGCACCAGGTATTTGACTACAGTACGGATAGCGGCAGCACTTGGAAGACTACTGGCCTTTCAGTAGCCGGCGATTCTGCAGGTCTTTCATTTGGCCCTATATTCCCTGTTAGCTTTACTACAGACACCACTGTTAATAATAATCCTAAACTTGTTTTCCGTATCAAGTTCCAGGGCAATGCTTCAGGTACTTCCGGTAACAACCGTTTCGATAACATAACTGTAGAAGGAGATACTGTAATACCAGCCACTACCGGCGGCGGTAGCTCTGATACGGCACATGTTCTGGTTCACTACTGGAACTTCAATAACTTCACTACAGTTTATCACAACCCTAATATCCCTGCTATGAAGGCAGACTATTCTGCACTGGACACAAACATCACTGCCATAGTATATAAATTGTTGCCAGGCACCTCTTCTTCTTATGCTGGTTATATAGATAACTACCCTGTTACGCCATCAGACAATGATGTAAACGGAAGAATGATAGCAGGTACTG
>JBQCEX010000057.1:0-24827 GCA_051959855.1 Flavipsychrobacter sp.
ACTACTGCCATTGTAGCTCATTACAGTAGCTTTATATGAAACATTCCCATCAATAAAAGCTACATACGGTGTACCACTACGGTTTACTGCTATGCTTGTATAATTTACCACTCCCGAAGAGAACCCTTGATTACCCACAGAGTCCCACTGGGCATTGGCGCTAGCAGTCAATAATAAAAAGGAAATGATAAGGGCAAAAGACGCTAACTGTAATCTCATTAAATAATTATTAAATTAGATTAATTTCAAAAGAATAAAAATCATTATAACTAATAGTCTGCAAAACTATCATTAATGGATAAGACAACACATTAATTTTCCCTTAAAACCGTTGACAGACCGCGCTCTCAAAGGTCTTCAAAGATTAAATAACTGGCAACGTGAAGAATACCCCTGTTTATTAACTATTGTTCTGTTGCATGAATAAGTCGCAGCAAAATGTGGATATGTTTTTTTGGAGATCGCTGCCTGATAATAGTATCTTGCTGAATCCATAATACGGTATATGTATATGGAAAGATCTTTGACATACTGTAAACCCTAATGAGAATTATCTCTTAACCGTGTAACCCATTTTCAGGACGAGACAGGACGAGGCAAAATCTCCCATGAGAGAAAAATGAGACATTTTGGGACATTTTGTAACATTTTGGGATATTTGATAAAAGAATAATAATAGCCTGCAACAAAGGTTCTCAGCGCTTTTGTTCTTATAAAAACTTCCAAATTAATTTTTTACCTCCCATCCATGACATTCTATAGCGAACAGGTTTCTCGTCTTAACCAAGCCTTATACCCCGATGACGATCAGTTGGTTCATATCATTAAAGCGAAGAATTTTATCGACACTAATTTTGAGCATGCTATCAATCTGGATCAGGTGGCAGTCGAAGCGCATAGCTCTAAGTTCCATTTCATCCGGCTTTTCAAAAAATATTATGGTCGCACACCGCATCAATATCTTATAGAAAAGCGTATGTCAAAGGCAAAGCAATTATTGCAGTCTGGTAGCTCAGTAGCAGATGCCTGCTTTTCCGTAGGCTTCGATAGTGTTAGTTCATTCTCGGCTCTTTTCAAACGTATGAATGGTCTTGCGCCTGACTTATATAAACGTAAAAAGCAATTTTCGATACACCGGCTTTAAATCTAAACCTCATCTTTACGTAAATAGCAATATAACATGCGAATAAAATTGTTAAGCATACTTGTCGATGATCAGGATAAAGCGCTCAAATTTTATACTGAAGTGCTGGGTTTTGTTAAAAAGACAGACATACCAATGGGTGAGCATAGATGGCTCACCGTAGTATCAGCTGAAGAGCAGGACGGTCCGGAAATTGTGTTAGAACCCATGGGCTTTCCACCTTCACAGGTTTTTCAAAAAGCACTCTTTGATGCAGGTATCCCATGGACTGCATTTCAGGTAAACGATGTTAGTAAAGAAGTTGAACGTCTTACTGCATTAGGCGTCAGTTTCAGCATGCAGCCCACGCAAATGGGCACGGCCATGCTCGCTGTCTTCAACGATACCTGCGGCAACAATATCCAGCTGTTTCAGGTACTATAAATAGCCCGTTTCCAACAGCACAAGTATAGGTAAAATGCTTATAATGGATTTTCATAAAAAGACAAGCTCCTTTTATGTACTTTTGCCTTCCAAATAATAAGCAAATTTCAATCTGATGAAGATATTAGTTTGTATAAGCCAGGTTCCTGATACTACCACCAAGATAGCTTTCAGCGACAATAACACACATTTCAGTACACAGGGCGTTACCTTTATAATTAACCCATATGATGAATGGTATGCGCTTGTCCGTGCGCTTGAGTTAAAAGAAAGTGGCATAGCTTCAGATGTACACCTGATTACTGTAGGCAAGGCTGATGCTGAACCGGTGATTCGTAAAGCACTTGCGCTGGGTGGTGATGAGGCTATACGTATCGACGCGGAAAGCAGTGATCCATATGTAATTGCAGCACAAATTGCTGAATATGCCAAATCAGGTAATTATGACCTGGTGCTTTGCGGTAAGGAATCTATCGATTATAATAATGGCGCTGTAGGAGCAATGCTCGCAGGTTTCCTTGATACCAACTTTATTGGTTTTGCTACCAGTGTTCAAATAGAGAATAATGTGGCCACTGTAAAGCGTGAGATAGAAGGTGGTGAGGAAACAGATACTTGTGCATTGCCACTGGTTATCTCTTGCCAGAAGGGTGTTGCTGAAGCGCGTATTCCTAATATGCGTGGCATTATGGCGGCTCGTACTAAGCCGTTAAAAGTAGTAGCTCCTGCTGATATTCAGCCGCTTACCAACATTGTTTCTTATGAATTACCTCCTGCTAAAACAGGCGTTAAGATGATAAACCCTGAAAATATGGATGAGCTGGTGGAATTATTACATAATGAAGCTAAGGTAATCTAAGCAGCCATTGATTCTCATTTTAAAATTTGACTTTTTAATTCAACACAATGTCTATAATAGTTTTAGCAGAACATACACAAGGCGTTTTTAAGAAGAAAACATTTGAAGCTGTACAGTATGCTGCAGGTATAGCTGAAAAACTGGGTACAGATGTTACTGCAGTTGCAGTAGGTACCCTAGCCGACAACGAATTACAATCATTAGGGCAGGCAGGTGCAAAAAAAGTATTGCATGTCGCAGACGCTCGTTTAGATAACTTCAGCGCTCGTGCATATGCAAAGGCATTGGTAACTGCTGCTCAGAAGGAAAATGCAAAAGTTGTAGTAGCGCTGCACGATGTAACTGGCAAGGCAGTGGCACCACGTGTATCTGCTGCATTAAAAGCTGGCCTGGTAGCCGGTGCAGTTTCTTATCCTGATACTGCAAACGGCTTTGTGATAAAGAAAACAGTATTCTCGGGTAAAGCATTTGCTTTTGTAAATATCACTAGTGATATCAAGGTAGTAACGCTGATGCCTAATACTTTCCCGGTAAAGAAAACAGAGGGCACTGCTGCTGTTGAAAAGCTGGATGTATCTTTCGATGATAAAGATTTCAGTGTTCAGGTAAAAGAGGTAAGTAAAGTAACAGGAACAGTTCCATTAAGCGAAGCAGAACTGGTTGTGTCCGGCGGCCGTGGTATGAAAGGTCCTGAGAACTGGTATGTGCTGGAAGACCTGGCTAAAGAATTGGGTGCAGCATTAGCTTGCTCTCGTCCGGTAGCTGATGCACACTGGCGCCCCCATCACGAACACGTTGGTCAGACAGGTGGCACTATTCGTCCTAACCTGTACATAGCGGTTGGTATCTCTGGTGCAATACAGCACCTTGCAGGTGTAAACGGTTCAAAAACAATCGTAGTGATCAATAAAGATTCGGAAGCGCCATTCTTCAAGGCAGCAGACTACGGCGTGATTGGTGACGCTATGGAGGTAGTCCCACGGCTTACCGCTGCAGTTAAAAAGTTCAAAGAAGCACATGGCTAATTAAGTCATTAATATAAAATATAAAGCCTGCTAACTGGCAGGCTTTATATTTTCAGAAAATTGAGCTAAATGGTAGACTTTACAATTTTTACAATTTTATGATAATCTATTTCGAAGCGTATTCCTTCACCTTAGCAAAAACCTCTTCTTCGCCGCCTTCTTCATAGCCAGAGTGGGTGAATACTACTTTACCTTCTTTATCAATGATAACTGTGAACGGAACTGACTGGAAATTCAATGAGCGTTTAAGATCAGAATTAGGATCTATATAGTATGGGAAGTTCCAACCCTGCGATTTGGCATAGCTGCGAACAAGGCCCTCAGCACGGGACTCGTCGATGGAAACAGTCATGTAATTAAAGTCGGCCTGCTTCTTCCAATCGTTCATTTTCAGTGTAATGTTCTTTATTTCCTTTTTGCAGGGAACGCACCATGTAGCCCAAAAACTGATGAGTGTTACTTTGCCCTTTTCCACTGTATTGTTAAATGCAACTTTTTTACTTGAGTTTACATCTTTTATCTGTGTGTCAGGTAACCCTGACTGCGCGTGTAGGGTTGTAAAAAGGAACAAACCTGCAACAACTGCGACTAACTTTCTCATAAGTATTTGTTTTTTAGAATAATAAACCAAAACTTTGCCAAATTTGGGCAAGGCGCCCAATTTCGGTAAATTTTTAAAAATTACAACATTTCGAATGAAAAAAACTGCCTTTTTAATGTTCTTGTCCTTGTTAACAGTAAGAGTTTGGGGTCAAGGCACCTTTTCAGGAGATTTCATGATGAACCTGAATTTCTTCCAAAGAGATTCCTCTATCAAGGCTTCCGGTAACCCGCTTTATGACAACTACCTGAGTGGTAATGAAGGCTGGCTGGATTTAAGATATAACTACGATGGCTGGACTTTCTTTGTACGTGCTGATGGTTTCAATAACTCGAATCTCTACAATCCTACACAGGCAATGACGGGCTTTGGCATAGGTGCATGGAGCGTTACTAAGGAGATGAAGAAGCTAAGTGTGACAGCCGGTTACATCTACGACCAGATAGGCAGCGGCATTCTTTTTCGTTCGTATGAAGATCGCGGCTTGCTGATAGACAATGCATTAGTAGGTTTTGAATTGAAGTATAAGCTTACGGATAATGTATTGCTGAAAGGATTTACCGGCCAGCAGAAGGTGTTATTTGACAAGTATGCCCCTGTAATAAAGGGCTTCAATGCAGAGGGTGACTTTAGCGCGGGCAAAGCTCATTTAATACCTGGTGTAGGTGTGCTTAACCGTACGCTTGATCAGTCATCAATGGATGCTGTGGTGGGTACCATAGATGCACAGGACTCTGCTACACGTTTTGAGCCTATGTACAATATGTATGCGTTTACGCTGTACAATACACTGACATTGGGTGACTTCTCGTGGTATGTAGAAGGTTCATACAAAACGCATGAAGCTGTAGTAGAGAACAACACACTGGTAGATAAGCCGGGTAATGTAGAGTACACTACACTGGGCTACGCAAAGAAAGGCCTTGCTATCAATTTTACCGGCAAGCGCACCGAAGATTTCGTGATGCGTACCTCGCCTAACCAAATATTGCTGAATGGTATGCTAAACTGGCAGCCTATAGTTGCACGCCTTCGTCCGCAACGTTTGATGTCGCGCTATACGCCTGCTTCACAGGATATATCTGAACAGGCAGGTAATGTTGATGTGCTGATAGCGCCTAATGACTACCTGAACATTACTACCAACTATACACACATCAACACACTGGACAACGTAGAACTTTACCGTGAAGCCTATGCTGAAGCAGACTACCAGGGATTTGACTCATGGCTGCTGGAGGTAGGTGCGCAGTACATGGAGTACAATATGGCTATTTACCAGGCAAAACCGGGTGTACCCATTGTAAAAGCCTTCACGCCGTTTGCAGAGGCTACTTACAGAATAACCAAGACACAGTCTTTGCGTGCTGAGTTCGAGTACCAGGATACGAAACAGGACTACGGATCATGGTTGTTTGCATTGCTGGAGTATGACATAGCACCTAAATGGGCCGTCTCTGTTTCTGATATGTACAACGTAGTACCTAACAAAGCAGTAGTGCAAAAGGCGAACCATTACTACAACATATTTGTAGCTTATACGCAGGGCCCTCACCGCTTTTCCCTGGCCTATGTTAAGCAAGTGGATGGTATCAACTGTACAGGTGGTGTGTGCCGCTATGAGCCAGCCTTCAGCGGCGTGAAAGGTATGATCACAACAAGCTTTTAATCCATTTATATAGATAAGTTCTTTAGCTTTACGGTTCCAAATTGGAACCGTTTTTTTTGCTTTATTTAACACAAGCATATAATGTTAAAAACTGATTTCCTGGTCATTGGTTCTGGTATTGCTGGTCTTTCTTTTGCCCTTAAGACAGCTAAGATGTTCCCTGAGAAGAGCGTTACCATTGTTACCAAGGTTAATACGGATGAGACCAATACCAAGTATGCACAAGGCGGCATAGCTGTGGTGAATGACATGGAGAATGATAGCTTTCAGAAGCATATACAGGATACCCTGGTAGCCGGTGATGGACTGTGTAACGAACGCATAGTAGAGCTGGTGGTAAAGGAAGGCCCTGAGCGTGTGAATGAAGTGGTAGAATGGGGTGCACAGTTTGATAAGGACATGCAAGGTGAATACCTGCGCGGCAAAGAAGGTGGCCATTCTGAGTTTCGTATTCTGCATTATAAAGACATTACGGGGTTTGAAATAGAGCGGGCATTGGTGGAAGAGGTAAAGAAGTATTCCAACATACAGATACATAATCATTGGTTTGTAGTTGATATCATTACGCAGCACCATCTGGGCTACCTGGTTACCAAGTCAACGCCGGACATAGAGTGCTATGGTGTATATGCGCTGAACCTGAAGACCAACCAAATGGAGAAGATACTGGCCCGTATCACTGTAATGGCATCAGGCGGGGCAGGGCAGGTGTACCGTACTACTACTAATCCGCGTATAGCGACAGGTGACGGGATAGCAATGGCCTATAGGGCCAAGTGCCGCATAGAGAATATGGAGTTCATCCAGTTTCACCCTACGGCGCTGTATGAAGCGGGAGTAAGCCCTTCTTTCCTCATTACAGAGGCTGTGCGTGGTGATGGCGGTATACTGCGTAATAAGGATGGTGAAGCCTTTATGGCCCGCTATGATGAGCGGAAGGACCTTGCACCACGTGATGTAGTAGCCCGAGCAATAGATAGCGAAATGAAGCGTACGGGTACCGAACATGTATACCTTGACTGCAGGCATATGGACCGTGAGAAGTTCATGAATCACTTTCCGAACATCTATGCGCGCTGCATGGCGGGCGGTATAGATATATTCACCCAGATGATACCTGTGGCACCTGCTGCGCACTACTGCTGTGGCGGCATAAAGGTGAATGAAGCAGCACAGTCTTCTATCAAGCACCTTTATGCCTGCGGTGAGTGCAGCAGTACCGGGCTGCATGGGGCTAACCGCCTGGCGTCTAACTCGCTGCTGGAGGCGCTGGTGTTTGCACACCAATGTGCTATAGATGCGGCAGCGCGTGTTAACGATATTAGCTTTAAGGATGAGGTGCCGGACTGGAATGCCGCGGGTACCTCTGAGCCAAAGGAAATGATCCTCATAACGCAAAGCCTGAAAGAGCTACAGCAGATACTAAGCGACTATGTGGGAATAGTGCGCAATGACGTGCGCCTGCAGCGTGCCATGCACCGTATAGACCTGCTGCATGAAGAAACGGAAGAGCTCTACAAGACAACCATTGTATCGCCACAGCTGGCTGAGCTGCGTAACCTGATTACAATAGGCTTCTTAATAATAAAGAGCGCGACCTTCCGGAAGGAAAGCCGCGGACTTCATTATAATACGGATTACCCGTACAAGAGTACTTTACTTCAGAATATTGTTTTGTAGAACAGCTGCACCGTTAGCCTTTACATGTACGTCTTTGCGTTCACCAATTTGCTGACGCCACATGGCGTAGTACAATCCCTTTTCTTCTAAGAGCTCGTTGTGAGTGCCTGTTTCTATTATGTGACCTTTTTCCAGCACATAGATGCGATCTGCATGCATGATGGTAGAAAGGCGGTGCGCGATCATGATAGTGATGTGCTCGCGCTGGACAGTAATGCTGCGGATAGTTTGCGAGATCTCTTCTTCTGTAAGTGAGTCAAGCGCTGAAGTAGCTTCGTCAAATATCATCAGCTTTGGCTTGCGCAGTAAGGCACGGGCTATGGATAAACGCTGACGTTCACCACCTGAAAGCTTTAAACCTCCTTCGCCGATCATGGTATCCAGCCCTTTATCTGCCCTTGCCAGCAGATTTTGACATGCGGCTTGTTGCAGTGCCATGTTAAGGTCAGTGTCGGTAGCAGAAGGATTGACGAACAACAGGTTCTCCTTAATAGTGCCTGAGAATAATTGGGTATCCTGGGTAACAAGGCCTATCTGTTTGCGCAGCTCTTCAAAATCTATATTCGCATCATTATGATTGTTATAGAAGATATGTCCTTTATGCGGATGGTAAAGCCCAACAAGCAGTTTCACCAATGTAGTTTTGCCGGAGCCACTGGGGCCAACCAAGGCAATAGTTTCTCCCCGTTTTACATCGAAGAAAATATGTTCCAGGGCTGGGCGTGCAGCCGTATTGTGCTGAAAGGTGACATCTTCAAAGCGCAATGTTTGTACCTGGTTGATCACTTCCGGATGTTCCGGGGTGAATTCTACCGGCTTTTTCATCAAGTCCTGCAGGTTATTTAGCGATGCCTCTGCCTCACGATAGGTCATTATTACATTCCCTAACTCCTGCAAAGGGCCGAAGATGAAGAAAGAATAGAACATAAGCGTAAGGTATTGCCCTGGCGTAATTGAGCCCCTGAAGATAAAATACAGCAGGGAGAACACGATACACTGACGCAGGAAGTTAACAAACGTACCCTGAACGAACGAAATGGAACGCATGCTGCGCACTTTCTTCAGTTCCAGCTTTAATATTTTAATAGTAGTAGTATTAAGGCGGCGGATCTCCTGATTAGTAAGCCCCAGGCTTTTTACCAGTTCTATATTGCGTAGCGACTCTGTAGTGGAGCCTGCTAAGGCATTTGTTTCCTTTACAATTGTTTTTTGAATCACCTTTATTTTTCTACTAAGAAAGCCGGTAAGCATAGCCAACAATATGGCGCCACCCAGATATACAGGTACCAGTAACGGATTGAGCCTGAAAGCATATATCATTACGAATACCAAGCCGATGAGTGTGGTAAATAGTACACCTACAAAAGAAGTGATAAATTTTTCGCTATCGGTGCGCACCTTGGTGAGAACAGACAATGTTTCGCCACTGCGCTGGTCTTCAAAATCCTGATAAGGAAGACGTAGGGCATGCTTAAGGCCATCCGTATATATTTGCGCTCCGAATTTCTGTATCACCACATTAGTCACATAATCCTGAAAGGCTTTCGCTATACGGGATACCATGGCCACACCTATAAGCAAGCCAATGAGGCCGAGAGAGCCAGTGAGGTATTCTGAAATAGTGCGAAGAATAACCGGCTTAACACCTGTAGGGTTGACCGTATGAGGGTGAGTAACAAAACGGTCGAGCAACTTACCTGCAATCAGGGGATCGAACAGGGAGAAGATCTGGTTAATAGCAGCCATAACAAGCCCTATAAAAATGAGAAGCTTGTAGCGGCTTAAATATTTAATTAATAGCTTCATAAGTAACTGAAAGTAATTTGTAAAGGTAAATGGATATTATGTTGCCGTATAAATAGGTACTTAACTTTTTTCTATATAAAAGATCACGCAGCTGACTTATGGGACGACAAAATCCTTGTTGTCAGAAAAAATAAATACTTCGTTTTTCGATTTTTGCCTAAAAGGCTTTGCTGTGGCTGTTCTTAAGGATTTTCCCGAGGGTATAAAAGGGTATAAACCGGTATAAATGGTATATGGGAAGGTATGGCAGGGTATGGTGGGGTAATAAAAAGGTATAATTGGGTATAATGGAAATTGAAAATCAGAAGGCATTAAAAGCTGCATAGTTGATTAGGATTATAGTATGTCAAAGAACTCTGTTAATTAGCTGATGCACTGTGAAGGTACATTACAAAGCAAGATACTATTACCAGGAGGCCGTTTCCAAAAAAACATATCCACAAAAATGGAAATGATAAAAATTGCAGACCAGGTTAATTGCTTTCAGAAAGGAACATGAGCTGAAGCATCTGGCCCACCTTTTTGTCAATAGGCAGTGTGAAAGTTTCCGTATCCAATTCATGCAGCGGCAGCCAGTAGGTGCGTTCGCCTTCTATATTGTTCGTGAGCACGTCAGGCACTTCAGCAGTAACAAAATAATAAATGCTGATGACCTGGGACTCGTCATAAGCAGAAAGCTGGAAGAAATCGGTGGTATAAAAATGGTCGGTTATATCAATATCCAAGTCTAACTCTTCTTTCCATTCGCGCTTCAGGCAATCTATAGTACCCTCGCCCCAATCTAGCCCGCCTCCCGGCAGCTTAATCACCTTTTGTCCGCGGATAAGCTCTTCATTTACCAATAAACTGCCATTGTGCAGCCAAATACCATATACCCGGATGTTGAAACGTTTATTCATATTAATTAAGATTGAGCCCTACTGAAAAGCCAAGGCTAAATTTACCCTGGTAAATCCAGTATTTGCTGTTTTTATCCAGCAAATGATCTATGCCAAAGACAAGACCGAAATTAAGGTTTTGGTAGGCAGTAATCAAGGCACAGCCGGTAATGAGGTCCACACCTTCATATTCCATCTTTATATCAGGCCGTGTATTCCATTCGTTAACAGGTGTTGAACCGAGGCCGAGCACCAGGCCGGCACCAAAAGCAAAGTGATCTGTTTCCTGCTTATAGGTATTGAGTGGTGTTCTTTTGTAGGTGATCTTATACCAATCTGTACGGTAACCGCCATAAAGAGCTGCATTGAAACTGGCGCTTAACTGATTGGGGAACCCTGCTGTATATGGACGATACTTAAATGGAATAGTAAGCACATCCATATCGAACGACGGCCTGTAGAAACGACGGGTGAGCTCCTTGCCGCTGAACCTGCGCGAAAAGCCCGAACTGGTATAATATATTTTTTTAGCTACATCCAGCACCATGCAATCCTTTGTACCTGTGGCGGGACATACCTCTATACTATCCTCATTAATAACGGATACGTACATTTTAGCGCCCTGTGGGAAGTGCGTATAATAGATGCCGTCATTAAATTTATACTTAGCAGATTCCTTTACTACCGAACAGCCACTAAGCGTAAAAAGAGATAACAGCGTAATAAGCCAAGACCTATATGTCATAGTGTGTGTTATGCCTAATGCATATATCAAAATCGTACCATATAACTATTGCAAATATTTAGGACATCTAATATAATCAACCAGGAAATGATGTATCCCGTCTTTTGATCGTCAGCTTTTTTTGACACTAAATAATTTATTAAAATTTAAGTTTTTTTTCTATTTTGAGAATGTATAGAACTTTATATCATTTAAGAAACACGGTTATGCAGCATTATTACCATTTCATCAGACGAAGCATCTTTTTGCTATTGCTGGTAATGCTGGGCGTTCAGACGACGTATGCCCAGGCACCCACAATAAGTACGCAACCCAGCAATTCCACCATCTGCGCAGGCAGCAATACCAGCTTTGGGGTAACGGCCAGCGGCACAGGACTAAGCTACCAATGGCAGGTGGACCAAGGGCTGGGCTTTGCTAATGTAAGCGGGTCGGTATATAGTGGCAGCACCAGCGCTACGCTAAGCATAACGGGTGCTACAGGTACTATGAATAACTATATGTACCGGGTAATAGTAAGCAATACATCAGGTGCAGATACATCTAACTCGGCTGACCTGACAGTAGTGTCGGCGCCAACCATATTGATGCCTCCTTCGGATGTCATTATGTGTGCAGGAGGTAATACCACATTTAGTGTAACGGCCAGCAGCTCATCGACCATAAACTACCAGTGGCAAGTGGACCAGGGCAGCGGCTATACTAACCTAAGCAATACGGGTGTATATAGTGGTGTAAACACCAATACACTAACAATAACAGGTGCTACCACAACTATGAATGGCTACAACTACAGAGTGGTAGCGACCAGCACAGGCGCCTGCAATCCATCAAGCACATCGAGCTCAGCATTGCTGACAGTAAATGCCTTACCTAACATCACTACCCAACCTGTAACAAGCTTATCCCTTTGTGCAGGAAGCAGCTCGAGCCTGAGCGTGGCAGCAACCGGTACCAGCCTTACTTATCAATGGCAGCTAAATACAGGATCAGGCTTTAATAATATACCCGGTGCCACCAATAACACGCTTGCGCTAACAAGTGTAACTGCAGGAATGAATGGTTACCAATACCGTGTGATAGTAAGCGGCGTATGCGCACCAAGTGTGACATCGAACACGACAACACTGACTGTAAATACACTACCTGCGATAGTGACCCAGCCCAGCGCTACCAGCGCATGCGCCGGCAATACCGCATCCTTCAGTGTGAATGCAACCGGCAGTGGTCTTACATACCAATGGCAAGTGAACCCAGGCAGCGGATGGATAGACCTGACCAATGCAGGACCATACTCGAACGTAACAACAGCAACCTTGGACGTAACTGCAAACGCTACTATGGATGGGTACCTATTCAGGTGCATCATCAGCGGAACTTGTCCGCCTAATGATACTACCGTAGCTGTGGCACTCAGCATTAACAGCGCACCGAGCATAAGCATACAACCCCCTGCTACATTTTCGGGCTGTGCAGGCGGCAGCACTACAATAGGTGTAACTGCTACTGGCACAGGCCTGACCTACCAATGGCAGGTAAATACCGGCAGCGGTTTCACCAACATAACAGGCGCGCCGTATAGTGGCTATAATACCAGCAGCCTTACCATAACAGGCCTGAGTGCAGGTATGGCAGGCTATATATACCGTGTGCAGATAACAGGTACCTGTCTACCTAATGTAACGTCTAGCACAGCAACACTAAACGTAGTAAATACACCACCATCCATAACGGCAAACCCGGCACCGGTAACTATATGTGCAGGCAGCAATACCAGCTTCAATACAACAGCAAGCGGCAGCGGGCTGACCTACCAATGGCAAGTAAATACCGGCAGCGGCTTTACGAATGTAACTGATGGAGGTGTGTACAGCGGTGCGACCACCAGTACACTGAGCATAACAGGCGCAACGGCTGCCATGAACGGGTATATATACCAGGTAGTGGTAAGCGGTACCTGCGCGCCATCTGTTACCAGCACTACAGCCATGCTGACCGTGCAAACGCCACCGAACATAACCGTTGCACCAACTGACCAGAATGTTTGTCCGGGCAGTGATGCGACCTTCAGCGTAACAGCTACAGGCACAGCACTTACCTATCAATGGCAGGTGAATACCGGCAGCGGCTTTACCAACATACCATCCGCTAACAGTGTATCTTATACAGTGACGGGAGCGACCGCGGGTAAGGATGGGTATCAATATCGTGTAGTGATAAGCGGCACTTGCACACCTACGGTGACATCGGCAGCAGCAACCCTACATATTAATACCCTGCCAGGCATAACAGTGCAGCCACCAACAACAATGACTGCATGTGAGGGCAGTACCTTCTCCATATCACTGACCGGCAGCGGAACAGGCGTAAGCTACCAATGGCAGGAGAATGCGGGCAGTGGCTTTAGCAATATAACAAATGGCGGTGTATATAGCGGAGCAACAACAGCGAGCCTGACCATAACAGGCGTAACAGCAACAATGAATGGCTATGTATATCGTGCAATAGTGAGCGGGACTTGCAGCCCTGCTGTAACATCTGGCAATACAACTATAACAGTAAATACAGCCCCTGTGGTAACTACACAACCTGCGAACGATACACTATGTGCAGGTGGCACTGCAAGCTTTAGCGTAGCAGCCAGCGGCACAGGACCATTAACATACCAATGGCAAATATTTAACGGTACAAGCTGGAGTAATATACCCGCAATAGCGCCGTTCAGTGGTACAACAAGTGCTACCATGACTATAGCAGGTGTGATTGCAGCATATAACGGAGATCAGTTCCGCTGTGTGGTGAGCGGAGGATGCACACCTGCTGCAACATCAAACACTGCAGTGCTGGTAGTAAATACAGCACCATCCATTATATCTCAACCAAGCAATGCAACTGTGTGTGCCGGCACTACGGCAACCTTTGGCGTGGTAGCTGCGGGCACAGCGCTGACCTACCAATGGCAGGTGAATACCGGCAGCGGCTTTACCAGCATAACAGGTGCTGTGAGCAGCACACTAAACGTAGCAAGTGTGACAACGGCTATGAACGGATATCAGTATCGTGTAATAGTAAGCGGCACCTGTGCCCCATCCGTAACATCGACAGTGGCTACACTGAATGTTAACACTGCGCCAGTAATAACAAGCAACCCGGCAAATACTACCGCATGTGTAGGCAGTACAGCAACCTTTAGTGTGGGTGCAACGGGAGCAGGGCTGACATACCAGTGGCAGATATATAACTTCTCCATTGGAAGCTTTGTTAATATGACAAATACGGCGCCATACAGTGGTGTGAATACTGCTACGCTTACCATTAGTCCTGTAAGCACAGCAGTTAACTTTACTTATTACCGCTGTGTTGTAACAGGCACCTGTACACCATCAGCTACTTCGAACTATGCAATGCTGAGTGTGAGCACACCACCTTCCATAGTAACGCAGCCACCTTCAACCATAGCTGCATGTACAGGCACTAATGTAAATATTTCAGTAGGTGCTACAGGCACGGGATTAACTTATCAATGGCAACTTAATACCGGCAGTGGCTTCAGTAATATATTGCCCGGTGGGTCTTATACGGGAATTAATACCGCTACATTAACTATATCAGGCGTAACGCCG
Source organism: Flavipsychrobacter sp. (assembly GCA_051959855.1). GTDB lineage: Bacteria > Bacteroidota > Bacteroidia > Chitinophagales > Chitinophagaceae > SZAS-30. The sequence continues at coordinate 14,454 of JBQCEX010000057.1, forward strand.
CCGATAACAGGCTATCAATACCGCGTAATAGTGAGTGGTAGCTGTACGCCATCGGTGACGTCGAATGTTACTACGATAACTATTAATTCTTCACCGAGCATATCAGCGAATCCGACCAATAAAACCATATGCGAAGGTGCCAGCACAACATTTGCTGTTACGGCATCAGGTGCGGGCCTTACTTATCAATGGCAGGTGAACACCGGCCTGGGCTATGTGAATGTAGTGAATGGCGGTGTGTATAGTGGCGCTACCAATGCAACGCTCAACATAACAGGTGCTACCTTGAGCATGGATGGATACCTGTATAGAGTTATAGTAAGCGGCTCTTGCTTCCCTGCGGTAACGTCGACATCAGCGAGCCTGAATATAAATGCTAAGCCGGCTATAACTAATGACCCAAGAGATACCGCAATATGTGCAGGCAGCGCTGCTGTGTTCAGCGCAACCGGCACAGGAGCAGGTATATCTTACCAGTGGCAGGTGAACACGGGATCAGGGTATGTGAATGTTGTTAACGGTGGCATCTACAGTGGTGCGACAACAACAACACTTGACATCAGCAGCACGACGGCTGCAATGAATGGATATCAATATCGCCTGGTGGTGACAGGTACCTGTACTCCTGCGGCTATATCCAATGTCGGAACATTGAGAGTTAATACCTCACCTACCATAACTGCTGACCCAGGTAATATGACCGTATGCGCGGGCGGAAACGCATCCTTCAGCGTAGCTGCAACCGGCAGCAATCTTACTTACCAATGGCAAATAAATACACCAAGCGGCTTTGTAAATGTTTCAAATTTCGCACCGTACAGTGGAACTAAATCTCCAATACTACTGATCAATGGTGCGCCGGAATCGTTTAATGGTAACGTATATCGCTGCGTGGTAAGTGGCAGCTGTGCGCCATCTGTGGTGTCCGGTTCTGCAACAATGACTGTGACTAATACAAGCCAATGGACAGGTGTTGTAAGCTCAGACTGGTCGAACCCTAACAACTGGGGTTGCGGTGTGGTGCCAACAGCTGTAACAAACGTAGTGATACCATCAGGCGTAACACATATGCCGTTGATAGATGTGCCAAATGCAATATGCGATAGCCTGAGTGTTTCACTCGGGGCCTCCCTTGGTTTCAGACCAGGTGGCAATGCACTGGAACTGAAAGGCAGCGCATTTGATAAAGGTGCTTTTGATGCAAGCAATGGTAAAGTAATACTATCCGGCAACGGACAGCAGGAAATACCAGGTACTACCTACCAGGAACTTTTCCTGACCAACTACGGAGACAAGATGATAGACGGCGATGTGGTGGTGACAGACAGCCTGAACCTGGAAAATGGTATGATGGTAGTAGGCGACCACATCCTGTACATAGGTGATGCGGCTACTATATGGGGTGGTTCTGCAAACTCCTTCATCCTGACCAATGGCCTTGGTGCTATAGCTGAACAAAATGTGGGAGTTGGTGGTAAAGTAGGACCTGTATTTATACCTGTAGGCTCACTGCGTAATTCTTATACGCCAATGAGCATTGATAACAGTACAGGTACTGCAGATACCTTTAAAGTGTGGGTATATGATGCTGTGTACAGGTACTACTATAACAACATACCAACTACTACTAAGCTGACATCGGACGCTGTGAACAGGACCTGGATAGTAACAGAGAATACCAAGGGCGGATCGAACGTGACGCTGACATTGCAATGGAATGCAAGCGATGAGTTGAGTGGCTTTGACAGAACTAACTGCTATTTGTCACACTACCTGTATCCTGATTGGCATAGCGGCCCTGCGGGTGCTGCCAATGGTACCGGGCCGTACAGTATGACATTGAGCGGTATTACCTCATTTTCACCGTTTGGCATAGGCTCGGGTAGCAGTCCGCTGCCTGTGAATACGGTGACGATGGGTGATAGCAAAATCACTGTTTATCCAAATCCTGTATCGGGTGCAGAACTATTCGTTAAGTTTGAACAGTCGACCGAGCCTAATGCACATATACGTATAGTGGATGTACTGGGTAAGCAGTTGGCAGAACGTAATGTTGATTTGTCTCACCAGAATGGAATTGTGGTGGTACCTGTAGAAGTGAACAGCCTGATACCGGGTATGTATGTGATACAGGTAACCGATGCAGCGGGTAATGTAATGCATGTAGAGCGCTTCGTGAAGCAATAATTAATGTGAACTTAATATAGAAAACGCCCATCGATCGATGGGCGTTTTCTATATTTAGCCGGTGGTATGATTTCTTTATAGCTATTTTTAAAATGAGCAATATGATATTTATTGAAAACGCAATTTATAGCGAAGACGACATTATGACCTTACATGCATTACAGGGCGGCGGCGATGATGATCTGGATGAAGAAGATGAAGATCTGGATGACGAGGATTTCGATGAAGAAGATATGGAAGATGATGATTTTGATGAAGAAGACGATGAATCTATTATTGATGCCGGAGAAGGCAGTGACGGTGGTTCAGCAAGTGATGGCGGAGACTAACTTATTAATGGTATTAAGTAAAGCAAAGGGGCGACCAATTTGGCCGCCCCTTTGCTTTTTATATCATTAAGCGTTATTTGGATGCTTCGTTTGAAACAGCATCTGCATTTACGATTATGTCTTTTAGCAAAGCTTCATCTTCGAAGAAGGTGACCTTGCCGGTAGCTATGTCATACATGGCGGGTACGATACCTATCTGACCATTCATGGCCATATCGCGAATGATGGGACTTTCGCTAATCATTTCCTGTACGGTGTTGCGTACATTGATCCTGGCGACGGCGTTTACAAATGCGGGGTTATCGCCGTTGCGCTGATCTTTTACTGTGCTTTCCTCTTCCACAGCAGGATGTATATGTTCCAGCAGGGTAGTGATGTGGCCAAGCTTCACATTGTCGCAGGCGCCTTTTACAGCGCCGCAGCCTGTGTGGCCTAAAACAACAATGAGCTTAGAGCCTGCAACCGCCACTGCATATTCAAGAGAGCCAAGCACATTGGGAGAAATAACATTACCGCCTATGCGAACGCTAAAAATATCGCCAAGACCAAGATTAAAAACAACCTCTGCGGCTGTGCGGGAATCCATACAGCTAAGGATAGCAGCAAAGGGCCATTGGCCGTCTTTAGTAATGTTCACCAGCTCCAGCATATCATGATTGATAGCCAGGTTGTTGACGAAACGGAAATTGCCTTCCTTCAATAGATTTAAAGCGTCCTTCGGCGTAATGTCATGAGATATCGTTCTGGTTGGCATAGTATTCAAATTTCAGAAAGTTTTGCTTGGTTATGTAATGGTTTAGTTAGTTGCTGTAACAGCTCTTTATGAGTGCCAGAAGTTCTTTCGGGGATCTCGTTTAAATGAAGCATGCTACTTAACAAATCCTTTTCACTATAAGTTTTGGGAACTTTATAGATGTCTTTGAAGCCGACCAGGGAAACCTTGATGTTTTTCTCCCGGGCGCCAACATCATGAAATTCCCTTATAATGTCCAGAACGTCAAAGTTAATGTATTCTGACTTGCTGGCGTCTATTATTAAATTGCTATCAGGCAGTATGCTATTGAGCGTCGTTTTAATGCTTGCTTTGTTTAAGAAAGATACCTCCAGGGCAAGCGTAAGTTTAACAATGTCGCCATTGCTATACGTGTTTCTAATGTAATAATATGGAATACGCATATTTTGCCTTAGTATGTAAAAGATACTTATTAACAAACCTATGCCAACCCCTTTCAATAGATCGAGTGCGACCACTGCCGTGAGTGTGGCTACGAAAGGAATGAACTCAGTAAGACCGCCTTTCCACATGTGTTTGAAGGTAGCGGGTTTGCAGAGTTTGTATCCTGTAAATATGAGGATGGCGGCGAGGGATGCCTTAGGTATGAAGTTCAATAATGCAGGAATGGCTGCTACGCATATCAGTAGCAGTATGCCATGAATCATAGTGCTTAGTTTACTTTTTGCGCCTGAATTTATGTTGGCAGATGTGCGCACAATGACGGATGTAAGAGGTAAGCCACCTAAAAGACCGCTTATTATATTGCCTACACCCTGAGCCTTTAGTTCCCTGTTGGGCGAAGTATATCTTTTCATCGGATCCATTTTGTCGGTAGCCTCTATGCATAATAGTGTTTCTATGGATGCGACAATAGCAATGACAAACCCTGTCTCCCAAACTTTGATGTTTGTGAAGCCTGCAAAATTTGGTAGGGTAAACTGATGAACAAATTCTGATGTGCTAGATGCTATTGGCAAGCTGACAAGATGCGAGCTACCAAGACCCAGGGAAGGGTTTGTAGCTATAATAATCTGGTTAATGGCTACGCCAATAAGCACTACAATGAGCCCGGCAGGTACCAGACTTATTTTTTTGAACCATTTGGTTTGCCACAGTATAAGCACTACCAGGCCAATAGCAGCAATAGCAAGAGCCGCGGGCTGTATGTGCTGAAACGAAGACGTGATGAAGCTGAATATAAAACCGTCATCCGCATCAGGCATAGTGTCTGTCTGGCCTTTTACGTAGCCAATAGCTTCAGGCAGCTGTTTTATAATAATGGTGAGGCCAATGCCTGCCAACATGCCCTCTATAACACTGGCAGGAATATAGTTGGCAATGCCGCCAGCTTTGACAAAGCCAAATATCAGTTGCACAACTCCGGCAATGATAACTGAGCAGAGGAAGATATCAAAGGCTTGCAGCTCTGTAAGCGCTGCTAAGACAATAGCGGTAAGCCCGGCTGCCGGGCCTGTAACGCTGAGCTGTGACGGGCTGAGAAAGCCCACTACAATACCGCCAACAATACCGGCAACTACACCGGCGAACAGAGGAGCATGAGATGCCTGCGCAATGCCCAGGCATAACGGTAAGGCTATGAGAAATACGATGAGACCTGAAACCAGATCGTATTTTGCGTTTGTAAATATTGATTGTTTTTGCATTAAACACTTAATTAATACTGTAAAAGAATGGACATAGCAATACAACCATCAGTTGTTATAGCTATGTCATTTAAACTAAGATGTTTAGCAAAAATCCGGAGGTGGCGTAGATGTGTCGGGGAAGTGCTGCGGAAAATAGTGCTGATACCTATATAAAGCAATTGCGGCACTTTTACCGGATATTTCAAAACAAAGGCTCGGGTGGGCAGAAAGAAATTCCTTTTTTAAATCGTCTTTTTTCTCTTTTACAGGTGAATCATCGGAAGAGCCATTTTGTACTTCTTCAATAGACTGCACTTTTAGCAGCTTTGCGACTGCCTTTACGGGCAGGTATTGAAAAGAAAATATAAAAAGTAAAATGTAGCCTATGTAGCGATTCACCAATGCAAAGTATGTGATAAGATTCTAAAGAAACGTTAACAATAGCTGTGATTTTATATATACAATAATTATAAACGTTTAGCTACTTTTTTTGAAGTGTTCTCTAAGTCAATAGAGTACAATAAAGAAATGAACATGTTGGTAAATAAGTTCAAATTCTTTTATCTTAGTTATCCGCTTATAAGCGGATAACTCCTTTAGAAAATGATACCCGTGCATATAAACACTTATCATGGGAAGCAATACTGGTATTATAAAGAAATGAATTTGCATAGCATAGGCTTTCCATATGGCACGGTATGTGTGATCATTAATTCTCTTGCAGTAGGTGTAACCATGTATTCAGCTGACCGAAAATCTGCTTATAAGATTATTTATAAAACCTTAATCATTTCCATCTTTTGCCAATCGCCAGCCCGGCAAATAAAGAGGCCTGGTAAGGATAAGCTTTCTGGTCAGCCATTATGGGGAGCTCCTTGCTGTAGTAAGCAACATTAGCACCCAGGGTAACAACCTGTATAAATGATTTGCTTTTAGAAGGTGTAATGACAAAGCAGGCCTCTGCAAATAGTCCGGGTATGTATTGTATCTTATCTAAACCCTTGCTCCATTTATCAGCTGAGAGCACATCTCCGCTGTTTAAAAAATGGTCACTGTTGCTTGTTGAATATTTTTCTTCCTTCAAGATGGCAGGGTCACCTGGCTGCGCATAGTCTACATAGATCAGCTTAAGGTAATAAGGCTTCAACATTGCCAGGCTTAGCCCTCCGCTATATCTAAAGCTAATAGAGATATTGCCTTCCAGTACATCAGGTAGTAGCAGTTTCTCTTTACCATAACCCAGCTGTAAGGTGTACAGGTTATTTATCTTGCCAAAGATGTATGGCCCTGCATTCCCTAACTGAGGAAAAGCTTTGTTGCTGCCTTGCTGCTTTATCTGCTTCTCATGCTTTATCTCAGAGAAATGTAGTTGCCAGAGGTTATTAGTGAGCTTGTTCTTTTTGTTCAGGTAATAAACACTTCCGCTCCAGCCATTGGTATTTACCTTGCCCCCCACCAAAAGCTCGTGATTGTAATTAGGGTCAAGGCCCCACTGCTGCAGGTGTTCCTTATAGCTCTTAAATTTACTTTTACCATTCTTAAGCCCACCCTTTGTATCTGCCTTGCTGCTATTCCATACACTGTTTTGGGCATGGCTGGCAAATGGAAGGCCAAGCAATGTACTGAAGGCTATAGCTAATAAAAGTCTGGAAGAAGAAAGGTTCATAAGGAGCAAGCAACTAAACTGCAAGTAACATAAAAAAGATAGTAAAATTGCGCTTTTTATCAGATTTTTGCACGGCTGCCAATCACCTTGTATGTTCCGTTTTAAATACCCCTATTTGCTACTTCTGCTATTAGTAATTATAGTTCTGCCCTTAGCCTCAAAAGGCCAGCAGGAGCAGCAGTATTACAGGTTTCAGTATCATAAGTACAAATGGCTGGTATTTCATACGAAGGTATTTCATATCTACTTCACTGCCAGTTCAGACAGTCTTGCGTCTTTTGTGACAAGAGAAACACCGGGAGCAATAGAGCATGTAAAAAAGCAAATGTTGAGTGGTAGCATTAAGGAGCCTAACATCATTATCTATCCCTCTGCAGACCAGTTATATGAATCAAACATTGGCAGCTATGAGCCGGAGCAATATACCTTGCCTACTTTTGTCTATAAAGGGAACAGAGTATTGCTGGCTTATAGAGGAAGATATGACGATCTTAAAAGCCAGCTATACGAAGGGCTGATAAGGTATGAATGGGAAACCGAGCTTAAAGACAATAGTCTTGAAGAACAGGCAAAAGGAACAAGCAGCAGGGACAAGGTACCGATGTGGTTCAAAGAAGGAGCTATAAGATATTTTGCCCACGGATGGCCGATAGTTGCGGAAGACAAACTCAGGCTCTCATTTAACAATAACAGCTTTGCAAACTGGCAGCAAGTGCTTGCCTATGAGCCGCGCCTGGCAGGACAGGCATTTTGTTACTTTCTTTCCGAACATTACCAGCCTAAGGTAGTAGCGCAGATATTCTTTCAACTAAGAAAGAAACCATTGCCAAGAGCTATAAGGCTGGTTACCAAACATACACTGGACACGCTGTATACTCATTGCTTTGAATATTACCGACAACGATTTGCAAACAGCAAACAGCAACAAACAGTTGAAGGGCAAAGTAAGATCAAACATTCCAAGGGTATTGTAAGTGATGTACTGTTGAGCCAGCATACCGATTACCTGGCTTATATACTTGCTACTTACAATAAGCGGACTGTTTACATAACTGATCTGAAAAGCCAGGTAACTAAAAGAATAACAAGCTATCAGTTGCCACCATGGATTGACGATCATAGTACTGACCCATATCCCTTGCTACAATGGCATCCTGACGGGAAGCAGCTATATGTTGCCGTGCCTATGAAAGGAAAGATAACGATCAGCAGGTACACAACAGATGGCACTATGCAGGAAGCTGTAAAGCTGTATGGTGTAGATGGCATCAATAGCTTTTTGCCTTTGTCAGACAGGGAGTATTTGCTGGCAGGCTACCGAAGAGGTGAAAGTGATATTGTGGAGTATAATGAGAATAAGGAAAAGTACAACACCTGGACAGATGATAGCTATGATGATAACAATCCGTCATTCACACAAGGCGGGAATCTTGTATTTCTATCCAACAGGTCTAAGGTGGCGAAACAGCGGGTATTTAAGATTCGTGTGGGTTATGACCCTGATACCTTGTGGCAAGGCATCTATACCATTCATGATAAAGAGCTTAAGGCAATAGCGGTTGATACTGTTTCCTACATCAAGTGGAGCAAGCTGGTGCCTATGGCTGATGGCAGGCTGCTGGCTACTTTCACTGCTCATGGCACGGAGCAGTTTGTTATTTTATCTGGCAATGGCAAGCTTGAACCTTTGAGTAAATGGCAGCCATTCCAATATAGAAAGGAAAGCGATGAACTATCATTCTATAGAGCAGATAAGGATAGTATCTATGTTAGATCCTACTCTATGCAGCAATGGACAACTGAACATAGAGCAAGCCCGGAAGATACCAGCAGTCCGTGGCTGAAGGATTACAGAGCAAGGGCAGATAAACAGGCAAAGGAAGACTCTATGCTGAGAGCCTCTGTTGATACAACCCATTCCATATTGGAAGGCGCGCTGGTACCAAAGAATGCAAAGCAGCAAGCGGCGCGTATGAAGGACAGCATTGCCAGGAGCCTTGCCTATAACTCTAAGAGCGTAAGGCCTTATGTGCTGCAACTACATAGTGCTTACTTCTCTGCCAAGATCAATAACGATTACTTTATCAATCGATACCAGCCATATCTCAGTTACCAGGGGCAGTTCAAATTTCCGGAAGTAGGTGGTATGGCGCAGGGCGGCTTTACTGACCTACTGGAGAACCATCATGTATCTATCGCCTACCGTATACCTGCGGGGACGGAAGGCAGTGATTTCTACATCAGGTATGAGAACACGGCCAGGAGGCTTGACTGGGGGCTTTCTTACTTCAGGAAAGTAGAGAGCCTGCAGCCTGATCCATCCAGGCAATGGGTGGATGATAACGGCAATCCTTATCCCAATGTAGCTAAGGTGAAGACCCATTACTATGAGCTGTTCATGAGCTACCCGCTGAGCTATGATTGTGCGCTGGGCTTTCAGACGGCCGTTAGAAAGGACAGAACCATATTCCTGGCGACGGATAAGTATAGCCTTGACTTTAATCCTATTGAAAGCCTTTGGTCGATCAATACCTTTTCATTTAAGCTGAATAAACTGCAGCCTACACTGCCTTACCTATACAAGGGCTTCAAAGTAGAGGGTCTGGTAGACCTGTTCAAAGGCTTTAGCCAGGAAGAGTCTGCAGTGGTGGGCGCTACGTTGAATGTAAGCTATCATCAACCGCTTTACAAGTACATAACGCTTGTGATGCAGGGACATGTAGGCTACAGTGGAGGTGACAAGAAAGTGCTGTACAACCTAGGAGGTGTGGATAACAATGTAACGCCGAGAGTAGATACAACAGTACACTTCAGCCAGAATGCGCCGTATGCTTTCCAAACCTTGGTGACACCATTCAGGGGATATTACCAGAACATTTTGTATGGCAATGAATTTGTGGTCATCAATGCAGATGTGTACTTCCCGGTCTTCCAGACATTAATACCCATTGAAACGCCTTTGCCTTCTGTGAATAACCTGCAGTTAGGATTGTTTACAGACCTGGGCACTGCAAGAGAAACCTGGCATAACAATCCCAACAATGATAAATGGAAGGCAGCGTATGGACTTAGCGCGAGGACTAATCTTGCAGGATACCCGATAAGGGTGGAGGTTGCATGGCCGGGTACTTTCAGCAAGGCGGTCTGGTATTTCTCTTTGAGCTTGCATTAGGTGCTGACTAATTACATTGTCGAACTGATAGACTATGTATGTTTCCAATTAAATCCAAGAAATAATTCCAAGAGCAATATTGGCCAAATCCAGTTATATCTTATTTCCGAGTAGATAAAATCGATTAGAAAATTTATCATGGAAATTGAATGAAAAGGAGCCTCAGTAAGGCTCCTTTTTTGAATTGTTGAGAATGTCTACTGTTGACCAGTACCACCGCCATCAGCAATTAGGCCAGTAATAATGTCTGGCCAAGTATCGGCAGTTACACCGACAGATGTCAGTGGAATTTCTTTTGTCTTATTTTGGTCTGTATAAGCATGGATTTCGTAGTCGTTGATGTTTTTAGAGCCGACTATTGCTCCGGCCTTTTCCTGGTAATAGATATAGCCATCACTACATTGGCCATTTGAACAGTAACACCAGGCCATGCCTTCGCCAGGGAATGGATAAACCTGCCAGGTGCAAGGGCCAAGTTTAACGGTTATGTATTCTGCCGCATTTGATTTTGCAGAAAAGCATAACAGGGCCAACATTAGGGCCAAAAATGTTTTTTTCATTTTGATTAGATTTAAAAGATGATAAATAATTTGTCAGTT
>JBQCEX010000058.1:0-6179 GCA_051959855.1 Flavipsychrobacter sp.
AACAGGATTTGCCACAAGCATAGGCTTAAGCGGGTGCCCCATCATGTTACGTGATACTACGGCATGAAAACATTCATCCCATGTGTGCAGAAACGGGTCAAGATGCGCCATGAACAGTCGCAGGATAAACGCTGCAAGAAATAAAACGATAATAGCATTGCTATCACAGTCGCCATTACTTAAAATAACACTGATTAAGGCCAGGCAAAAAACAACTAATAGTAACCATGAATGGGCAAGAGGAAATAGCTGGGTAAGGTTCATATATAAGGGTACCAGATGGGTATAAAAAAATAAGTGGCTTATAAATTGCAATATTGCAAAATATTTCGGCTAATACAATTATCTGTCTCTATGCCTTACTACTCATGCTTGTATTCAAGATAAATATCTTCTGTACCTGTGTCATTGAGACTAAACTAAAACTATTCCAGCCGTCTGAAGATGTTAAAAAAAGAATAGTACCTCCAAAGCATTAGCCTTTCTCATTACTTAATGCCCTTACTTTGCGGCACATACATTTTTCTATGGTAAAGAAATCATTGTTTTACACTTCCATATTACTCCTGGCAGCTTCATGCAGCAGTTCAAAGCATTCCAACTCATCTGCTAAGCTACCGGGTACATGGCAATCACAGCCCGTAGTAGTGGATGGAAATAACAATGAATGGCCTTCCCCCTACCCTTCTTACGATGCAAATGCAATGATAGGTTACGCTGTATCAAACGATTCTAACAATCTCTACCTGACTATAGAAACGGGGGATGAAATGACCCAGATAAAAATCTTAAAGGCAGGCATGACTGTATGGATAGATACCGGTGGAGCTAAAAATCAGACTATTGCTATAAACTTCCCCCTGCCTAACAACAGCGAGCCACTTGATTTGCCTAAAAGTGGCAGCCATCGTAGCGAGGGCGATGAGCCTGCGTATGGAGAAAATATTACAGGAACCATAAAAGGTCTGTCATCCAAAATAAAGAGAGCTATGGATGGGGCACAGCAATTAAGCATCGAAGGATTTAGTGCATGCAATGGCGGCTATATGGTAAAACAGGAAAACAAATGCGGCATAAAAGTGAGTATAGGTATGGATGAATACAAAGAACTGATATACGAAGCTGCTATCCCTTTTAAGGCTCTTTACAACAGACCCATTACCAAAACAGACTTCGGAAAACCTATTAGCATTTGTTTTGCCATTAAAGCATTTAAATCACCTTCTTCCAATAGTAATGTAAGCGATGCCACCCGCGCAAACCAAGGAGCCACTGGCATGGGGGGCGGAATGGGTGGAGGCATGAGGGGAGCAGGTATGCGGGGCGGAAATATGGCTAATCCAAGAGCACATCTGTATGAAAGCTCCAAAACATGGAAGCAATTTGGATTAGCATTTCAATAATTTTTAGTCTTCTATAAATTATACAAATAATTATATAATTATTTCACCCAACTTAGGGGCATGTTTTATCGTCTTATATATACGACGAGCCCCTATGCTCTATCTATCAACCGTTTACCAGCCTCCGCCGGAGGCTTTTTTCGACACCTGTCACTTCAGTATATAATTAAAAAAACCGCCTACAAAGGCGGTTTTTTACTTTATTATGTGTTTAAACCCTATTAATGATGGTGGTGTGCAGCATGTGCGCTCTGCAGCTTAAAGAATTCTTCTTCTGATATTTCCTGGTCGGCTACATTGAACTTTGTTTCCAGCACCTGGAACAATTTGTCGTATAGCAAACGGCGATATGTCTCATCTATTGTCTTTTCATCTTTTGCTACTTTAGCCATATAGCTGTCCAGCCAAGGTGCATCTTCATCAGCCTGCATACCAAAGTAAGCAAGCACACGGCCCTTAATATCTGCATTTACATCTTCACGGCTTACAGATATACCAAAATCCTGTATCAGCTTGTCAGATATCAGCGTCCAGCGCAACTGGTGTTCGAAGCTGCCAAATTCATTGTCCACTTCAGCATCACTCTTGCGTTTTTCGCCACCTTCTTTCAACCAGCGTCTCAGGAAGGCCACCGGCAGATCAATCTTAGTGTTATGTACTAACAGTTCAAATATTTCATTGTCCAGGCGCTCGCGTGAAAGGCGTTCAAATTCACGGCTCAGTTCCTTGCGTATGCGTTCTTTGAAATCTGCTTCGTCTTTTACTTCATCATTAGGGAATACTTGCGCAAAAAGCTCGGCATCCAGTTCACGTGGTATCAACAAGCCAACTTTAGTAAGCGTCAGCCTGTAATGCCATTCAGCAGCTTCCTCGCCTTGTTTCAACGGGTCTTTCAGGAAAGCAGCCAGTTCATCTTCAGTGCATACATCTACCGGGCGGAAAACCAGGGTATCACCTGCTTTTTTGCCCATGATCATTTCCTGCAGTTTTACCGGCATTTTATCGAGCAATACAGTATCTTCTACTTTCTGAGATTCTGCAGCAACATTGCCTTCAGCATCGCTTACTTCGTAGGTAGCATAGATAATATCTTCTTTACCGCTTACCGTTTCCTGGCTTTCTACTTTACCATAGCGACGTACAATACGCTCCAGCTCATCTTCCAGCATCTTGTCAGACACATTTATTTTGTAGCGGGTCAGCTGCGTATTATTCTTCAGCGCTTCTATTTCAAAATCAGGCTTCAGGCCTATTTCAAAAGAGAAATCCACATCAGAAGTATTGTTCATGTCCAGCTGTGCCGGCTGCTCACCTGGTATGATAAGCGGCTGGGCGAATATGGCAACCTTTTCGTTAGTAAGGTAGTCTTCCAACTGGCGGCCTGCAGAGCGCAGCACTTCATCACCGAATATGGACTGGCCATACATTTTACGTAGTATGCCGGTCGGCACCATGCCCTTGCGGAAACCCGGAACATTAGCATTCTTAGCATACTGTTTCAGGCTCTTCTCGAAAGAAGGCATATAGTCTTCCTTTACCAGTTTTACGGTTATTTTTTCATGCAGCGTACCTATGTTTTCGCGCGTTACCGTAGCCATAATCTACATTTTTAAAATTAAAAAAACAGCCGATGCAATGACCGGCTGATTGTGTGTTAGTGCGGGTGGAGGGACTCGAACCCCCAAGCCTCGCAGCACTAGATCCTAAGTCTAGCGTGTCTACCAATTTCACCACACCCGCTTTTAGGGACGGCAAAGGTAGGGAAATTTGTCAATTTGACAATTCCATTTTCACGCTTTTTATTTTACCTCTTTCAATTCATTTATTTCGTTTAATATGCACATGCAAATGGCACTATATTTTTGATTGTCATAATTGCTGCATTGTCATTATTTTTATATCTGGAAACGTATCAATAGACACCATGCCTGTAAAAGAAAAGAAAGCATCATTACTGGTAGTAGAGGACGAAGAGACACTGAGAGAAGCACTGAAACTGAACCTGGAACTGGAAGGCTACGAGGTAACTACTACAGATAATGGTCCATCCGTTCTGAAATTAGTAAAAAACGAATATTTCGACTTAATAATACTGGACATCATGCTGCCCGATATGGATGGCCTTACGGTATGCGAAACCATACGCATGCAGCATAATGATGTGCCTATACTTTTCCTTTCCGCCCGCAATAGCAGCGCAGACCGCGTAGAAGGGCTGAAAAAAGGTGGCGATGATTACCTCACAAAGCCTTTCAACCTGGAAGAACTTTTATTGAGGGTCGATAAGCTCATTGTAAAGAATAAAAAAATAAAAGATCCACAGTCAGTAAGTGACGTATATGAGTTTGATGGCTGCCGAATAGATTTTGCTGCGCATGAATGCACAGCAAAAGATGGCAGCAAACAGGAACTAAGCAAAAAGGAAGCCGCACTGTTGCGCCTGCTGGTAGAACACGAAGGAGATGTGGTATCACGTGAACAGATTTTGCAGATAGTATGGGGCTACAATGTATACCCTACTACACGCACGATAGACAACTTTATCCTCAACTTTAGAAAATATTTTGAATCTGACAGCCGCAACCCTAAGCATTTTCACTCTGTGCGCGGCATTGGCTATAAGTTTACAGCCTAAGCGTTCAGATAGCCATGCAATACAAGGTCATCGCTGCTCTTTACCAGTAGCGACTGCCCCTCTTTCATCAGGTATATATCATCGCTCACTTCCAGCAGTTGCTCGTAGAGATGGTCGGTTAGTATAATGCCCTTTCGCAGTCGCTGTTGCAATATCAGCTGCTTCAGGGCTTCAATATGCAGTGGCATAATATGGGTGAAGGGCTCGTCCAGCAAGGTATATTCACTTTCGGCCAGCAGCAGCAATACTACTGCAAATAGCCGCTCCATGCCGCCTGAAAGCTGCGCCACCTTATCATTCAAATGTTGCTCAAATACGGGGAACGCTGTTAAAAGATTTGAAACCGGTACATCATAATCATCCAGTATTTTTCGCAATTTTCGCTGTTTGGGCAAAAAACTGAACTGCGGCAGGTAATTCACCAGTTTGTTCCTCCTGTACGCATAGCGCAATATTGCTCCGTCCAGCTTTATTGTTGCATCCGCAGGCTGAAGGATGCCACAAATCACTTGCAGCATGGTAGATTTACCTGAACCATTACGTCCTAAAAGACCGGTAATTTTATCTTTTGGCGCCCTGAGGGCCACTCCTTTTAATATCTCTTTCGCACCGAAAGACACAAATATATTTTCAGCTACCAATACCTTTAATGTATCTGTAGTGCCATCCATGATCCTAATATAAAAATGATTGTATCCACCGCAAAAGCCGTTCCCCACAGCATATACTTAGCCAGGTGCCTGTTGTAATAATATAGAAATTGCTTGCTGCGAAATGAGCTGACAAAATACAGGATAAGCACATCTGTTACCACCTTAAAAATGGATAGAAAAACGATCGATCCCTTTCCAGTACTATACATATAGTACCAGCATATCAATGATATTACCAGGCCTGCCGCGGCTACGTAGTGGCGATAGAAATGAAGAAGCAGGCCAAAGGGTTTCATATTGAAAAGTTAGCAAAAACCTATGACTTACCAGCTTAGCTCCGGATCATAGGGTTCGCTGTTCTTTTTATTAGCATGGCGGCTCTGTATCTTTTGCATTTGCCGGTCGTAGATGAGGCGTGCTATACGCTCTGCTACATCGTCTTCATTCATTACGGCATTCAGTTTTTTCTCAGAGATATCAAGCCGGTACATCAGCTGGAAGAAAGTATCAGGTCCGCGCTCCAGCAGCACTATTACACGCCTGGTTAGCTGCGCCAATATTTGCTCTTCCGACACCAGATCGGGCAATTGCAGGTCCCACTGCTCCCGCAGTGCTATCGCTGCTTCCTGTATATCTCTGTTATCCATAATGAAAAATGCCGGGTTAGATACCCGGCAAGTTACAAAATCCGTGTCCTTATATTTAAAAAGCTTGTATTTTATCCATTATCAAATTCTTAACTGCCGCTAATGGAATGCGCTCCTGCTCCATAGTATCACGATAACGTATGGTTACGGTCTGGTCTTCTTTTGTCTGGTGGTCTATCGTTAAGCAGAATGGTGTGCCTATAGCATCCTGCCTGCGGTAACGCTTACCTATAGTATCTTTTTCTTCAAAAAAGCATTTAAAATATGGCTTACATGCATCCATTAGCTCGCGGGCTATTTCAGGCAAGCCATCTTTTTTTGTAAGTGGCAGCACAGCAAGTTTTATAGGAGCCAGCATGGCAGGCAGCTTTAGCACTACACGGCTGTCTTGTTTTTCAGGCGTGCTCAGATCTTCATTTTCATAAGCCTGGCTTATCACCATCATAAAGCAGCGATCAAGCCCAATTGATGTTTCTACTACATACGGTATGTAGTGCTGGTTCAGTTCGGTATCAAAATATGTAAGTTTCTTACCGCTATATTGCTGGTGATTTTTCAGGTCGAAGTCAGTGCGACTATGAATACCTTCTACTTCCTTGAAACCAAATGGGAAATCAAACTCTATATCGCAGGCAGCATCCGCGTAGTGCGCCAGCTTTATGTGATCATGGAAGCGGTATTTATCTTGTGGTATGCCCAGGCTCAGGTGCCACTTCATGCGGGTTTCCTTCCAGTATTCATACCATTTCATCTGGTCGCCAGGGCGTACAAAAAATTGCATTTCCATTTGCTAGAATTCACGCATACGGAAGATGAACTGGCGGGCTACTATCTCATTTCT
>JBQCEX010000059.1:0-2619 GCA_051959855.1 Flavipsychrobacter sp.
GTTGAAATAAGAAGCGATAGCAACATCATAATGCGCACATTCTGTAAATGCTGCTGCAGCGAAGGCCTTGCGGTCTTCGAGGGTAGTATTGCCATTCTGTGTGTTGAGCAATTCCAGTAATTCAGGGTATTGGTTGCGGGAAGCAACGATGCATACGTCTTTGAAGTTCTTGCCTGCAGCACGGATGAGCGACACGCCGCCGATGTCTATTTTTTCTATGATGGTTTTTTCGTCGTCAGTTTGTTTGATCGTTTCCTCGAAAGGATAGAGGTCAACGATAACCAGGTCAAGTAAGGGGATCTCGTATTCCTTTACATGTTTTTCATCGTCCTCAAAATCGCGCCTGGCCAGGATGCCGCCAAATACCTTTGGATGTAAAGTCTTGACACGGCCACCCAGGATGGAAGGATAGCTGGTAACTGTCTCAACCGCTGTGCAGGGAATACCGAGCTTCTCAATGAAAGACTGCGTGCCCCCTGTAGAGTACAAATGCACATTCAGCTCGTGCAGCTTGCGAACGATCGGCTCCAGGCCATCTTTATAAAAAACAGATATGAGTGCAGATTTTATGGTACGATCCATGTAAAAGAGGAATTTGAGCCGCGAAGATACTAAGCTTTAGGGATAGCTTAAAAAGCATCTAATATAAAGGCCCCATTGCGGGTAACGGCATGGAGTGAGATATGTGCTGCTATGGCCGTATCCAGATACTTTTCAATGGTTTTGCGGGTGTTATTGCTGCCCAGGATGATAAGCCGGGGAGTAAAGGTTTGCTGCAGCTGAGACAGGTTTATATTGTTGGATTTATAATTTATGACGAGGTAGTCGATGGGAAATGGCTGATGGATTAACTGTGGTTCCTCGTTGAGCAGGAGGATTTTGTATTGGCCAAGCTGGATAATTTCATTTGTTGCTAACGGGGATCGTTGCCAGGCGTGCCAGCCAGTGTGGGCGGGTTTGAGGGCGTAATTCTTTTTTTGTTGGTCTAAAGTGCTATCGGTATGGAGAATAGAAAATGTTTTTCCCTGTATGATTTCTATATAATTAGTGTGGCTGATATTGTACACAATCAACCTGCGTTGATGCAGGGCATGCCATTCATCTATACAAAGGAAACAGAGCAGCAGGCAAAGTGAGGAAAGACTGATGAAAAAGGCAGGCTTTTTCTTTTTCAACAGGAATACGGCAATGCCTGCAATGGTTATATAAAGGAACAATAGCTCGACAAAAGATAGGGAAAGAAAATGAAAGGAGCTGGGATTAAGCTGCTGTAGTTTATAGACAAGCGCATTGAAGTGTGTGGAGATAAATACTGTAATAGAAGCGATAGCTGATGCCACGGTGGGAATAGCGCTGAAAACAATCACCAGCATACCCAGTATTAATACAAGGCCCATGAACAGAAAGGCCAGGACATTGGATATAATAAACAGTGCAGGGAAAAGATGGAAATAGTACACAATGAGTGGTGCGACCAATATCTCTGCTGCAATGCTTGCCGCAATAGTCTTCCATAAGGCTTTTGTAACCATATTATGTGCCGGTATCAGGCGATATACAGGTGCATAGAACAATATAAGCGACAGGACTGCTAAGAAAGATAACTGAAAGCCAAGCGAAAACAGCCACATGGGTGAAGCACAGAGTAGGACAACAGCAGTGGCAAATAGCTGGTTGAGGCTATTGTTGTTTCTTTGGAAAGCGAAACCAAGGGCAAGAATACTGAACATGATAGCAGCGCGCATGGCCGATGGCGCGGCCCCTGCCATGAGTACGTAAAACCAGACGAGTGGCAAGGCTACAACGTATTTTATCCAATGGTATTTGCGATGCCTGATCCAGGAGAGGAGGAAGGAAATGACGATGAAGAATATGGTGACGTTGGAGCCGGAAATAGCTATGACATGTATAATGCCTGTTTCTGAATAGGCCTGTCGCAGGTTGGGATCGAGATTTACTTCGTCGCCTATAAGCATGGCTTGTATGAGGCCAAGTGTACTGCTATCTTTTATGTAGTGGGCTAATTGCTGCATATACCAATTGTGCGCTTTGTCTATTGCCGTTATGTCTTTAGTCCCTGCATGAGCTATTAACCGGATATCTTTCGAGGCGAGGAACTGCTGATAGTACAAATTGTTTTGGGCGCAATAGGCTGCATAGTTGAACTCGAAAGGATTACCGGCATTTTTGATGGGCTGCCAGTTATTGGGTAATAGGATGGTGTCGCCTTTGTGTAAGGGCAATTCGTTTTGGTCTTTGTAAACGTATAAAAGTGCCTTGCCTGTGGTAAAGGCAACTTTGTTATTAGTTATTGAATTGAGTACCTCGACAGGTAGCTTCCATGTGCGTTCTTTTTCAACAGGGTCGTCGGAAAGGCGGGCAATATAGACTTGGGATGTATTGATGCTTTTTGCAAACCAGTGATCATTGCTGCGTATGTCTGAAATGCACCGTAGCGACCATGCAGCAAAAAAGAGTGCTGTGTTCATAAAAATGAAACGCGCAACAATGAGTGCTTTACTGCTGACTTTTTGTAGAGCGAGTACCGTTTATAGTATAATAGAGGAGGTAATAACAATTAATAAAGTGTCGATAGCAAAAGCAGTACTACAATAATAA
>JBQCEX010000060.1:0-16100 GCA_051959855.1 Flavipsychrobacter sp.
TTCTTTAGCTCCAGGCCTGTATACCTGGGAAGCCAGTTCTCTACTATTTCCTGTTTCGTTTTCATATCCTTACTTACTGTTCTTTAATTCAATTCGTTCTTTAAAGTTAACAATATTGCCGCATCTTTGCTTTCAGTATCAATACCTTGCCATTCTATTTTATAAAATGATAACACTTGACTTTTCAGGTATTCAGTTAAAATTAAAGCAGCAGGACGGCAAGCCTGTCGTGTGGGACCCTGTTCGCAAGTCCTGGTATGTACTTACTCCTGAGGAACACGTACGTCAGTATTTGCTGCGTTATTTGCTTGACGTTGCTGCTTATCCTGTGGGCATGTTGGCAGTGGAAAAGCAAATAAAAGTGGGTAATCTTTCAAAGCGTTTTGATATTGTTGTATACGATCGCAGCCACAAACCATGGATGCTGGTAGAATGCAAAGCGCCGGAAGTAATAATATCAGAAAGTACCCTGCATCAGCTCCTGAATTATCAGCGCAGCATGCAATGTAATTATTGGGTGCTTAGCAATGGCCATCAATGCTTTTGTGCCGATGCCTGCGATGTGCAACAGATAAAATGGCTGGATTCTTTACCGCCCTACAATTTTTGAGTATTCAGTGCTGTTCAGCACCTGTAGTGCTTTCTGCACCACATTGTCATCCTTGGTTGATATACTGTAGAAGCCATTTTCCCTGAAGTAGAAGCGGGCCAGCTGTGCTTTTATCAATAGTTTGAAATAAGCTGCATTTTTCGGATTGCTCAGTAATTTGCCGGCTACTTTTCGCTCTGCGCTTGTTTTCAGCCCGGCAATGTATTTAGCTTCTATATCGTTCTCTCCATTAAAGCGCACATCAAAATCACTGATGTTTCTATATTTCTGGATGTTCCGGTTGTGTATAAAGTAGTCCCATATCAGCGATTTCAGGTCTTCGCCATATATCATGGTCAACAGCCCTGCAGAAAAACGGGCAGTATCATAAGGCACGTATATATCCGGCTTTATTCCACCTCCGCCATATACCACGCGATGATTAGCTGTATAATATTTTGTAGTGTCCTGCATGCCCACAGTATCCCTTCCTGTTAGCTCGCCGGTTTCAAAGCGATGCTCAAAATCTTTTTCGTACGAGTCCCTGCCTTTAGCAAATGAACGCTGTATGCAGCGGCCGGATGGGGTGTAATACTTGGCTATCGTTAACCTTAGCGCAGCGCCATCCTCCATTTCATATTGCTCCTGTACCAGCCCCTTGCCAAAGGTGCGCCTGCCTATTATTACTCCTCTGTCCCAATCCTGTACGGCACCGGAAAGTATTTCACTTGCCGATGCAGAGCTTTCATCTACCAGTATGGCCAGCCTTCCCTTTTCAAACATCCCGAATTCATTGGCCTTATATTCTGTACGTGGTGAATGTAAGCCCTGTGTATATACGATCAGCTTTTGGTCATCCAGGAATTCATCGGCTATCATCGTAGCTGCATCCAGGTAGCCACCGGGGTTTTCACGCAGGTCCACTATCAGGTGCTTCATACCAGCACCTTTTAGTTTTTTCAGTGCATTGGCAAACTCATCATAGGTATTAGCGCTAAAGCGGTTGATCTTGATAAACCCGGTTACACTATCCAGCATCAGGCTGGTTTCAACGCTGTATATAGGCACTACATCGCGGGTTATGGCTACTTGTCTTTGTCTGTTGCTGTAAGCATCCTGCAGGGTCACATATACACGGCTGTTTTGCTTGCCTTTCAGCATGCTTATTATATGGTCAGAGGTTATTTTCCTGCCTGCTACTATGCTGTCTCCTACTTTTATCAGTTGGTCCCCTACTTCCACACCGGCGCGCTCAGCAGGGCCGCCCTGTATCACAGAGGTCACTTCTATGGTATCACGCACTATGGCAAACTCTACGCCTATTCCAAAGAAGCCCCCTTCCAGGTCTTCATTGGCGCTTTCTACTTCATCTGCAGGTATGTAAACGGTATGTGGATCAAGATGGCTTAGTATGCCGGTTACAGCGTCTTTATATAGCAGGTTGGAATTTACAGAGTCAACATATTTTTCATTGATCAGGTCTATTATTTCTTCCAGCCGGTCGTTACGTTCTATAATAGTTTGAATATCGCGTTTGTTACGCAGGGTATCTCTTAAATTAAATCCCAGGGTCATTCCCGCAATCAGTACAATTGAGAATAGTAGAGGCATCCACACCTTCAGTCCATTCTTTCGCTGTTCGTCCATTTATCGTAAAGTGATGCAAAGTTAATCGCATTTGTTCATATAAATAATAAGCTATAAATATTAAGCCATAGCTTTTCTTTCAGTTCGCAGCTTATCGTAGTGATATGCTACAATTAATTAGGAAATAAGAATCGCCTGCTGCAAATTTGTGTGGTCAATCGTTCTTATGTCTTCAATGCTTATTGCCGAAAGCGGCTCTACAAAAACAGACTGGTGCTTATTGAGAAAGGGTAAAAAACTCACCCATTTCAAAACTTCTGGTATCAATCCCTATCTGCAGTCTGACGCTGAAATAATGGATCTCCTGCAAAATGAGTTGCCTTGGGATGCCAATATTCACAAGATCGATTCGATCGCATATTACGGCGCAGGAGCGGGCAATAAGGATAAACAGGCAGAAGTTAAGCGCGTGCTTAGTAAGTTCTTCCAAATAAAGAAGGTAGAGGTGCAAAGCGACATGATAGCAGCTGCCCGGGCTTTATGCGGTGATAAAAAGGGTGTTGTTTGTATATTAGGTACAGGCAGCAATTCCTGCTATTACAACGGTAAAACAATAAAGGAACAAAAAACCTCTTTGGGTTATATAGTAGGCGATGAGGGCAGTGGCAACTATATGGGCAAACGTGTATTGCAGTATTATGCCTACAATACCTTCGACACAGAGCTGAAAATGGCATTTGAACAGTATTTTGGCAGCGACATATCAGCCATTCTGCATAAGTTGTACCGTGAACCTTTCCCCAATCGTTACCTGGCTACTTTCGTGCGCTTGCTGGCTGAGAACAGGGGGCACTATATGGTAGAGAACATAGTTGAGGATTGCCTGAATGATTTCTTTCATCATCATATACTCAAGTACCGTCAAAGCTGGAATCTTCCTTTATATTTTACGGGTGCTGTTTCTTACGAGTTTCAAGATGTCATAGCTGCACTCTGCAATCAATATGAACTAAAGATGGGCAAAATAGAAAAGAGCCCGATAGACGGTTTACTTAAATATCATAAACGCGATTTATAGTTTGTTCAAAAAATGATTTATAAAGAGGGCTATCCTGCAGGATAGCCCTCATACTTTGTCTTCAATAATAACAAATGAAAAGCCCCGGTATTACCGGGGCTTTTCTATCGTGAGTTGTTATTTAACTACTCTCTTCTCAGGTTAGGGAATGGAGGAGCTACGTTAGCAGGTCCTTCTTCACCACTCATAGCTGAGCGATACATTACTGTATTTACATCACCAGCCTGGCCGTATTGGAAGATGAAACGGTTACGATCGATACCATGTTTTTCACTCATGTATTCGATGATCGCGTTTACACGGTCCCAAGAACGCTGCTGAGCTATTTTGCTGGTATTACCTGCACCTGTAATTACTACTTTACAAGTTGGGTTAGCCTGCATCTGAGCTGCCAGTGTAGCCAGCTGAGCTTGCATTGCCGGACGGATTCTAGCTGCATTATGTTCGAATGTAACGCTGCCTGCACCTATGTTACCGCAAGCCTGAGTAGCTACGCCGCAACCTTCTGGACAAGGACATTTACCAACACCATCAGCATCAACTGGTTGACATTCTGTAGGTGTGATCAGCTGTTTATCGCGGAAGTCAGGTACACCATCACCATCTGTATCCATTGGGCAACCATGGCTGTCAACTGCAACACCTGCAGGAGTACCAGGGCATTTGTCGAATTGGTCAGTTATACCGTCACCATCAGCATCAGGCAATATTGGTTCAGGCAGTAACATGTGGCGTGGAGAGCTCAGTTCGTTGTAAGCGAAATCCAGTGGGTTCATCCAGTAAAGTGGTTCCACAGATTTCTTAGCGTTACCTATGTTGAAGTTAACACCTACGTTCAGGTAATTGATGATATCGTTGCTGTGTGAAGATATTGGAGAACCGTTCACGTTTTCATCCCAGCGCTGACCATCAAGAAGGTCATCAGATGCAGGGATGATCAAACGATCTTCAACCTGTATATTCACACGTTTAGAGATACGGATTTCAGTACCTAAACCTGCGCTTGGTGCCCAATCCAATGTTTTATCATCGAATATTGAAGGACGGCGTCTGTTAGCTTCAGTTTCACCCGGAGTTTCGTAGCTCTTGTCCATAGCAGACTGGAGCTTCTTACGGATTGAGTTGCGATTTTGATATATCTGAGGTGTGTTACCTATGATAGAAGCAAAATCATATTTCTGGTAGTTAGCATCCAGTGCATTGATGCGCACTTTGTAAGCTAATGCACCTGCACCTACAAAACCGTAAATGTTAAAGCCTGTACGTGCTTTGTGGAAGTTAATGTTGCAGATGGTAGCTATCAGGTCCAGGTTTAACTGGTGTGTTTCTGTACGATAGTTGTAAACGATCATATCAGTTGGTGCACCCAATGGGTTACCTGAATAGTTATAGTACTGGTTCCAGGCTGGATTCCAACGGTAGTTGGTTGATTCCTGCCATTGTAAACCTTTACCCACACCGTATATGTACTGTAAGCGGGTAGATAATGTATATCCCCATGCTTTACGCACCTGCAGGTCCAGGCCATATCCGCCCTTCTGCCATGGCATCAGGCTTGGTACATCACCCAGGATGTTATATAGGCCGCCACCTACACCTATTTCCCACATGTTACGTGGCTTTGCAGGGAAAGCATATTGATGGTTAAGGAATTTACGATGTTGGGCCATACGGCTTTTTGGAATCAGGTTTGAGTCCAAAACATCGTAGTTGCTGCCGCGATAGGTCATATCGCGAGCACCCCACTGGGCTCCGCCCGTGGTGGTGTTTCCAGGCTGACTTTCTTGCGAAAAAGCAGGCTGAGTCGCCATAAGCGAGCACAATCCTACTGTAAGCAATAGGTACTTTTTGTTGATCATAACAGGTTTGTTTATTTAAAGAATTCTGGTTAAATTTTAATATAATATTACGGCAAAGGTAAAAGACCCTGTTAAAAAAACAAAGAATTAATTTTAAACAGTCGCTCAAAACCCCCGCTCACTTATTTTCTCGTTTGCTTCAAGGATTATGCCAAAAAAATACTTTTTCCTTTTTTACTTCCTTCTCCCGACCTTTGATATCTTCATTTTTTTCCCATTCTTAGCGTTTAATGGAACTTGTAAAACAGGTAATAGGACAGGAACTAGCAATATTCGAAAGGAAATTCGCCGATAACGTGAAGGGCAGTAACCCTTTGTTAGACCGCATTATGCGGTTTATTATTCGCAGAAAGGGCAAACAAATGAGACCAATGTTTGTATTCCTCTCTGCTAAGATTGCTACCGACATTAATGATGCTACATATAGGGCAGCTTCTCTTATAGAATTATTGCACACGGCAACACTGGTACACGATGACGTAGTGGACAATGCTATGATTCGTAGAAATTTTTTCTCAATTAACGCATTATGGAAAAACAAAATAGCTGTTTTGGTCGGCGATTATCTCCTGTCTAAAGGTCTGCTGCTATCATTGGAACATAATGATCATCAAATACTTCAGATCACATCAAGGGCTGTAAAAGAGATGAGCGAGGGTGAGCTATTGCAAATGGAAAAGGCCCGTAAACTGGATATTAAGGAAGATATCTATTTTGAGATCATCAGGGCTAAAACTGCATCCTTACTGTCTGCAGCTTGTTCAGCTGGTGCATTTGCCGCTACGCAGGACAAGGAGGTAGCCGAGCATTTCCGCCTCTTTGGTGAAAAAGTGGGTATCGCTTTCCAGATAAAGGATGATTTATTCGATTACGGTGATGATAATGTGGGTAAACCCACAGGTATAGATATTAAAGAGAAGAAAATGACGCTACCTTTAATATATACACTGCAAAATGTTGATACTACCTTAAAAAGGAAAATAATATACATAGTAAAAAATAATAATACTGATAGGGCAAAGGTAAATGAGGTAATAGGGTACGTGAAACAATATGGTGGTATAGAGTATGCCCAGCAAAAAATGGAGGCTTACCGGCAGGAGGCCTTGGAACTATTACATAAATATCCTGATAGTCCGGCCCGTCAGGCGATGGAGGAGTTGGTGAATTATGCTATCAAAAGAAAGTATTAGGCCATTAATATTATAAATTTCTAATAACGTTTAGATAACAAAAAAAAATCTAATTTGCAGCTCATATTTCCCAAATAACAATATATATAGTTATTTACAATAACAGCCCGTTAACAGGATTTTTTTCCTGCCATAAGTGGTTAAATTGCAGTTCGGAAGGATAATTATGGCTAAAACAGAACAGGTACTTGAAGGTGGAGCTATAGAAGTGTTGGGTGCCCGGGTGCACAATCTTAAGAACATCGACGTTAGTATTCCCAAAAATAAGTTAGTAGTTATAACAGGCATCAGCGGCAGCGGTAAGTCCTCGCTTGCTTTCGATACCATATTTGCTGAAGGACAACGCAGGTATATGGAAAGCTTCGCTTCTTATGCCCGTCAGTTTATGGGCGACCTTGAGCGCCCGGATGTAGATAAGATTACAGGTTTATCGCCTGTCATATCTATTGAGCAGAAAACTACCAATCGCAATCCTCGCTCTACTGTGGGTACAGTAACTGAGGTGTACGACTTCATGCGTTTGTTGTATGCTCGTGTAGCTGAAGCATTTTCTTACAATACAGGTAAGAAAATGACTAAGTTCAGCGAAGAAGAAATTGTAGCACATGTGCAGGAAAACTTTAGCAATAAAAGAATTGCACTGCTTGCGCCCTTGGTCCGTGGCCGTAAAGGTCATTATCGTGAGTTATTTGAACAGTTGCGCAAACAGGGCTACCTGAAGGTGCGTGTAGATGGTGAGATTCTCGACCTAAAGGAACGCATGCAGGTAGACCGCTACAAGATTCACGATATAGAGCTGGTGGTGGATCGTCTTGCCGTACAGCCTGATGCCCAGGCACGCCTCAGTCAAAGCATTCAGAAGTCTTTGCAAATGGGCAAGGACTTACTGTTTATTCTGGATGTAGATAAAAATGCACTTGCTCAATATAGTAAGCAGCTCATGTGCGTGGATACAGGTATCTCGTATGAAGAGCCTTCTCCAAATACATTTTCATTCAACTCACCTTATGGTGCATGTCCACGCTGTAAAGGGCTTGGTAATATTTACCAGGTAAATATGGACGAGGTAATACCTGACTTTTCAAAGAGCATCAATGAAGGGGGTATATCGCCATTAGGCCTCGAGCGTGATTCATGGTCTTTTCAGCAGGCTACTATACTTGCTAAGAAGAATAAAATTAATCTCAACGTAGCCATAAAGGATATTCCGCAAAAGCAGCTGAATCTGTTGTTGTACGGTAATGAAGAAGGCGTCATCACCTACCAGGATGGGGAAGCTGAAACATATCACGAACAGGTTGCACAGCATAATTATGAGGGCATTGTGAACATGGTGCTTCGCTGGTTCAATGAAACTACTTCTGAAGCTATACGTAGCTGGGCCGAAGGCTATATGCAGCTTAGCACTTGTCCGGTTTGCAATGGTACACGTCTGAAGAAAGAAAGTCTTTATTTCAAGATAGATAATGCAAACATTGCAGAGCTCGCTCACATGTCACTTCAAAGCATGGCTGACTGGTTTGCAGATATCGAAAGCAGGCTTTCTAAAAAGCAAAACGTAATTGCTAAAGATATCCTTAAAGAAATCCGCGATCGTCTTAGTTTCCTTTTAGATGTTGGTCTTCATTACCTCACCTTAGACAGGGCCACACGCACGCTAAGTGGTGGTGAATCCCAGCGTATTCGTCTCGCCACACAGATAGGGTCACAGCTCACGGGCATTACTTATATACTAGACGAGCCTAGTATTGGCCTACATCAGGGCGACAACCAAAAGCTGATACATGCCTTAAAAAATTTGCGCGACGGTGGTAACTCTGTTTTGGTAGTAGAGCATGATAAAGATATTATGCTTGCCGCCGACCATCTCATAGATATTGGTCCCGCCGCAGGCATTCATGGTGGCAAGATAGTAAGCCAGGGTACACCCGCCCAGGTAGTTAGCGGCAACACAACAACTGCCGGCTATCTAAACAACAAGCTGCAGATAGAGGTTCCGGTTGAACGCCGTAAAGGCAATAGCAAGTTCCTTACACTTAAAGGCGCTAATGGCAATAACTTAAAGAATGTCTCCATTAAGCTACCACTGGGTACTTTCATTTGTGTTACCGGTGTTTCAGGCAGTGGAAAGAGCACACTGATAAACGAAACCTTATATCCTATTCTCGGTCGTCACTGCTACCATAATTTCAAGCAGCAGCCTATGCCGTATAAAAGCATAGATGGCCTGGAAGCAATAGACAAAGTGATCGAGATAGATCAAAGCCCTATTGGCCGCACACCGCGCAGTAATCCTGCTACCTACTGTGGTTTTTTCAATGAGATAAGACAACTCTTCGCGCAAGTTCCTGAAGCAAAGATCCGTGGCTACAATGCAGGTCGTTTTTCTTTCAATGTTAAGGGTGGTCGCTGTGAAGAATGCCAGGGTAGTGGCATGCGCACCATAGAAATGAATTTCCTGCCCGATGTATACGTACCATGCGAAAAATGCAATGGTCGTCGTTACAACAGGGAAACACTCGAGATTCGCTACAAAGGCAAATCAATAGCCGATGTGCTGGACATGACGGTCGATGAAGCCGTAGAGTTCTTTATCAATGTTTCATTTCTTCATCGCCGCATCAAAACCTTACAGGATGTAGGTCTTGGTTATGTTACCTTAGGTCAGAGCGCAGTTACCCTCAGTGGCGGTGAGGCACAACGTGTAAAGCTTGCTACAGAGCTATCCAAGCGTGATACAGGCCAAACCATCTACATTCTCGATGAGCCTACCACTGGTTTGCATTTCGAGGATATTAAGCATCTCTTACTGGTACTCAATCGCCTGGTTGATAGGGGCAATACCGTATTGGTTATTGAACATAATCTGGACGTGGTAAAGGTTGCAGATCACATTGTAGATATGGGGCCTGAAGGTGGTGCCGGCGGGGGCAGGGTAGTAGCAGAAGGTACGCCCGAAGCTGTAGCCAAGGTAAAGGAAAGCCATACGGGTCGCTTTCTTAAGCTGGAGCTTCCTTAGTAGCTTACCTTACTACAAATGGTTTCTGTATATGTTGGCCGCTTTGTTCGCTCTTTAGCTTCACGAAGTATACGCCGCTTGCCCAGCCCATGGTGCTGATGTTGAATTGCCTGCTGCCCTTAGTTGTAAACATACGTTGACCTACCGAGTTAAAGATGATCAGGTCATAAGTATCATCATTATCCAACCTTAGGTATAGCATATAATTACTGGCAATACCCGTAGGGTTTGGATAGATCGCAATATCATCAGCATACAGCCCTATGCTGAAGTCTTTATCGCTAATGTCAAAGAATATATTGTTCTCAGCTTTTATTTTCACTCGCGCATGTCGGGTAGTCAGGTTGGGTACACTTATGGTCGTTACACCGGTATTCGGCACATGAGATTTCAATAGGTACGGATAGGTATAGCCACCATCTGTCGAAAGGAATATATTTACGTATTTACAGTTGATTGGCGGCAGATCGGTACGGCTCACATTCCAGCTTATTGTCGCCACGGTATCTACCCAGTTCACTGCAGTATTCGGGCTGGTCACGGTAAATGGAAATCCCGTGTTAATGACATTCAGTTGCACACTGTCATCCGGTATCAGGTAGGCGCCTATGCCTTTGTATATATCCCTTACTGTTAGTTTGAATACCAGGGTCCTGGCAGAGTCAGATACCTTTTCACCAGGGTAATTCAATGAGTCATGTACTACAGCACGTATGCACGGAAACACTCGGCCGCTATCCTTCGTCGGACTGAAAGATCTGAAGATTGGTCCGCTTTTATGCGTGTTATTAAAGGTTGCTCCAAAATCCCCCAGATCCCATTCTTCCCAGCAATAGGTCGTTAACGTGTCTGCTACGGAATCTATTGCTGTTGGCGCTTTAAATTCAAATGCGGTCAGGTAGGGTATAGCGTAGCTATGAGAAAATGCGGGCAGTCCGACCGGTTTATTCCCCGTCGGTGTCACTATCGGGCAACTGCTCACTGCCGGGTCCGCCAGCGTCAGCGCTATCAGCTCCAGGCTCGACGCATGAAAGTAAGCATCGCTATGCGCTTGTATATCATCACCGTTGCACACTCCCGCATAGGCCATAATGGTCGATCCTCCTCCCGGCTCATAGCTCCCGGTATAGTCTGCATTGCCCGCGCAGCTGCCGTGCGAGTTATCGTTAAAGGTATGTATGCCCCCTAATTGGTGCCCCATTTCATGCACCACATAGTCTATGTCAAACAGGTCGCCCGTTGGCGTGGTAGATCCTGTTGTGCCTTCGGCTTTCATCCCGCCTCTGCATATGCATCCTATTTGGGCTATGCCACCCGGCCCTGTGCTAAAAACATGTCCTATATCATAGTTGGCATTGCCCACCAGGCTATCTGTTATCCGCTGGTTTTCATTCAGCATGGCAACTATGTTGTTATTGCTGTACCTGCCCGGTATCAGAAATATCAGGGTGTCTTCTTTGTTTATGAGTGTAAAATTCACCGCCAGTTCTTTTTCATACACTCCGTTCACCCGGTTCAGGTTAGTCACCATCACGCTCAGTACGCCCGCTTTGGTTGGTATGGGTGCATCCACCGCTATCGCATATTCACCGGTACAGGCAAGGGCCATTCTATAGGTCTTCAGTCCATATCCGTTTACTTGGCGCATACCATTTTTCAGCCTGCTTTTTGCTGCACTCAACTGTGGTATGGTATCATGCACGGCACATATATTCCTGCTGTTTTCCGGGCGATTATAATCTCTCCCGTAGTAGCATATATAGTAGCCGTCATTCACATTGCTGTAGGGGTCTATCAGGTAGCTATTAGCACCGTCATATATCATGGCATGAAATCCCTTTTCAGTATAGTCCAGCTTTATGGTCACTCCGGCATTGTCCGTCGCATAGCCGCTATAGGTTTTTATATCCGCATACTTCTGTTCCAGCTCAGGCTGCATTACATGGCATTGCCACACGGTAAAGCTCCTGAAACTACCATCGGGCATCGGTAGTTCTACTTGTTGTGCATTATCAATTTTATCGCCTATTGAAAGAAGTAATGAGTGGAAATAATCTGTATTAAGCTGGTAAGCTGCAAAATGTTCCGGTATTATCAGCCTTTTTCCCAGGCTGGGTACATAGTTCGCATTTATTGCCTGCCACACACCGCTTGTATAGGCAAGGCAATTCAGGTGTAGCAATATGAGCAGTAAGCAGGTAAAAACTTTCCTCATAGTAGGGTAACGAATATTTACTACTAAACGCCCTGTAAGGGTTTCGTAGTATAATCAGTTTATGAAAATCTCTCTGAATTGAAGATAGTAGCTTTTACAATACAGTTGGCAAAAACATTGTTATTTTTCATTGCTCATTCATTCCCTGTCACTTAGCTTTCCTGTATCTTCGCACATCTATTATGGCTCCCTTTCAGATCTCATTTTCTTTACAGGATATTGGCGCTGCAGCACAGCAGTTCTGGCAGTACGCGCATACATGCAGAATTCTTGCTTTCAGCGGCGAAATGGGTGCCGGTAAAACAACCTTTATCCATGCGCTATGCGGGCAGTTGAAGGTGGAAGATGCCGTTAGCAGCCCCACCTTCGCACTCATAAACGAATACCGTTTTCTGCTTGCTGGTAAAGAACAGCTGATATATCACATGGATTGGTACCGCCTGCGCGATACAGAAGAGGCTATTAATGCCGGCATGGAAGATTGCCTGCTTCGCCAGGATGCCTACTGTTTTGTAGAGTGGCCCGAAAAGGCTTTAGATATTCTACCGCATCCATACCTATGGGTACAAATAACGCCTGTGTCACCCACTGAGCGCCAGCTTACAGCAGAGTTTAAGGAAGCAAAAGATTAAATTAATTGATCTCCAAGGGCTAATCATCCAGCCCTTTACCCTCCAGTATCTGCGGCATGTATTTTTCTACGCGCGCTGCTCGTGTTTTGGCTAGCTTGGCTTGCGAGAAATAGTAAATATAGGCTCTCTGTCTTCCTGGCGTCAGTGCTTTAAAGGCTTTTTGCAGCGCTTTGTTTTCGTTTAGCTGTTTTTGAAACTCCTCGGGCACTGCATAATCGTCAGTCTTTTTCAGTTCCACTTTCAGCCCGGCGTTTTCCACTTCTATAGCCTCATATACATATGCCTTTATCGCAGGGGCCAGCTTGGCTATTTCCTTCGCGTTAGTAAAGCGTATCTGCCTTGCCGACTGCACATTTTCTGTTTGCTGAATGAGAATGCCCTTTGGGTCATTCAGCAATGCTCCCTTATGAAAAAGGATCGCACAATATTCTTTAAAGCCGTGTATCAGTACTATGTTTTTCTTCTGGTATGTATAGCATGGCACGCCCCATTTTAATTCTTCCGTTAGTCCGCAGTCGAGAATAATGGTCCGTAACAGTTTATACGCTGCCTGCCATTTTGTGGCTTTGTTGAAAAAGAAATCAACCTTAGGATTCATGCTATTCATTAGCACAATTTAATGCAAAATTTTAAACCCACATTGAGCCGCGAAACCCCCTTGCTGCATAATAGGACTCTGCTCCATTATGATATAAGAAGACGGCATTGTAACGACGGTCACAAAACAGCGCACCTCCCATCTTCCTGATCTCATCCGGGGTCTTCACCCAGCTCGATGATTTTTGGTCAAACTTTCCAAGTTGCTGCAGCCCTCTGTATTCTTCCTCAGTAAGTAGCTCTATACCCATATCCGCCGCCATCTTCACAGCGCTGTTAGCTGGCTTGTACTGTTTCCTTGCATCTAGTGCTTCCTGGTCATAGCATACATTCCTGCGCTCTTTAGGGCTTTCGGCCGAGCAATCATAAAAAATATACGCACCGCTTTTTTTATCCATGCCTACTACGTCTGGTTCGCCGCCGCTTTGTTCCATTTCGTTCAGCGACCACAATTTTTCAGCATTAGCTTCCAGCCTTGCATGCACCTTCGCCCATTCTATGCCTTTATGCCTGGCCATATTTTTTTGAAAGCGCTCCTTCAGTATGTTGAGTAACGCTTCTGTTTGCTTCGGCTGCAACTTCTTTTTCTTATCCATGTTATTGGCGTTGTTTGCTGGGCTTAGGTCTGCGGTTAAAGTTGTCTTCGCTAAAATTATAGATCATTTATCAATTAACGATATTGATCTTTCTGTTTGCAGGTCGCAGGTACCACGACAAAACTGTAAATATCGTCAGTAAAAAAGGCGCAATAATTTGAATGGTAACGTTGCCTGCCGCAATATGCGAAATCACTGCTCCGCTCATTACGAAAAATAAGCCGGCGTAAGCCCATTCCTTCAGCAATTTAAAGCCCGGCACTAATATGGCAATGATGCCCAGCATTTTCCAGATGCCTATAAGCGAAATAAAGTAGGTAGGGTAGCCTAGCGGTTTAAAGCCGGCAATGACGTCCTTTACCTGTACTGCCTGTGCCAGGCCGCCGGTGAAAAGGCAAAAGGATAATATGACAGTTATTATCCAGTACCACATCAGTTTTTTCTTTTCCATGCTGCGTTAGTTTGATTGAAATTTTTATGAAGAAACGATACGATGCTTATCGGCTCAATAAGCATCGTATAGATAGTATTAATGGCTGCTATTTCATTTTGCCGGCTACATCCTGCAGGCGGTCATGTGCCATATTCAGGCCTTGTGCAAATGGCATTTTCAGCACCTGGTCTCTCTGGGCTACAGACTCATATATCACGCGCATGTTCAGTTTGCTGGTGTTCTCGGTTAGCGGCTCAAATTCATATATTTCCAGTTGCACGCCAAACGGTGTATTGTCCATTTCAAACGTCCGTATTATTTTCTTGTCCGGGTTCATTTCATGTATCACGCCATTAGCGCTGAACATTACATTGCCCTGCGGGTCAGCTGTTTCAAACTGGTAGCTGCCATGCTTTTTGCTGTCCATTTTCACTACTTTAGTTCCCATCCACTGTGCTACCAGTTCTGGTTCTGTATAGGCTTTAAAAAGCAACGCTACTGGCAGGTCAAATTCTCTGCTTATTACTATTTCATGTTTGCCTTCTTCGGCATTTACCTTTGTTTTTCTTTCCATGTTATTGCTGTTTATTTTGATTGATATTTTTTCATTACTGCTTCCAGTTTGTCAAATCGCTCGTCCCACATCTTGCGGAATGGCTCAATAAAGTCTGCTATCTCTTTCATTTTTTTTGCGTTTAAGTGATAATAAATTTCTCTGCCTGTTTGCTCGGGTTGCAGTAGTTCGCATTCTGTTAATATCTGCAGGTGTTTAGATACTGTAGGTCTCGCTGTGTCGAAGTTGGCAGCTATGGCTCCTGCTGTCATGGCATGCGATGCTACCAGCGTTAGTATCGCTCGTCTGGTCGGGTCGGCTATAGCCTGGAAAACATCTCTTCTCAAATTCATTATGTAGCTATTTGACTACAAATATATGCGTAGCTATTTGACTACGCAAATTTTCTTGAATTTTTTTCAGGTCGTTCATGTTAAGCTTGTATAAGCTGGGGCTTTTGTATCTTAAATTTGAAGTAAACAAATCCAATGAAGCTCGATATCTATGTAAACTACAAAGGCAATTGCCGGGAAGCATTCCATTTCTATGAGCAGCACCTCAGCGGCAGGATCATTATGATGCAAACCTTTGGACAAATGCCTCCGGCTGCAAATATTCCTGAGGAAAGAAAAGATCAGATACTGCATGCTCGCATCGAAATAGGCGGAGCAACGCTCATGGGTGCCGACGTACCTAATGCTGAACCAATGCGCAGTGCCTACCTCACACTTCGGCTCGATAGTATTGAAGAAGCAGAAAACATCTATGCGCTTTTATCTGACGGCGGAGAGATCTTTATGAAAATGGAACAAACCAATTTTGCGTCCCGCTTCTCCATGCTCCGCGACAAATTCGGCACCTCATGGATGTTGCTGTGCGAAAACCAAGATACTGTCAACGCTTAAGCGAAATCATATTTATGAGGCGC
The DNA here is from genome assembly GCA_051959855.1 of Flavipsychrobacter sp. Classification (GTDB taxonomy): domain Bacteria; phylum Bacteroidota; class Bacteroidia; order Chitinophagales; family Chitinophagaceae; genus SZAS-30. Next base: position 15,280 of record JBQCEX010000060.1, read on the forward strand.
ATTTTTATTACTTTACTATTATTAGTAAGTTCTTTATGGGGGTCAGCGCAAGAGCATTACATATACACCGATGCAGCTATAAGCCTTGCGTATTTTGACCCCGGCTTTTCAGCAACCTATAACTACAATCCGGTTAAATATGTGGGTATTGGCATAGGGGTACAAGGTTATGTTTTTCACCCGGCAACAACTAGTCCACATCTATTTACACCAGCTGCATTTGCAGATATTCGTTTTCGGATCAGGCCTGAAAAGATAAGCCAGTATTTTGTGATCCTGGATTTCGGAATGAATTTCTATAAGCATAATACTGATTCAGCAGTTATAGGGAATTATATCTATTACGTTCCAAATGACAACGGTGTTTACGTGGGTTTTGGTGTGGGATATTTTTTGCGCCTGACATATCGGGGTTGGGGCGTGTATACGTCTGCGAAGCTTATAAATAATATCTACAAGAGAAATGAGTACAATATAGCTACTAATGAAAGAAGCAGCATAAACCCCGCCGGCGGAACACTCATCCTTTCTTTGGGATTCCGGTTTGGGGACGACAACAAGGATTACAGAATCCGGCCCTGATCAAATCCTGCGCAATTGATATTGAACAGATAATCTTCCCCGAAGGGTCTGTCGATAGACGACCCTTCGGCGTCAGGGTACAGAAGTTGAAATATGCAGGTAGCTAAATCATCTAACTAATAATAATATTTCTCCCGTGTTGGCGTCCTCGCCAACACGCTCGCGCTGTTGAAGGAGTTGGTGATTTTTAATCTTCCCCGAAGGGTCTGTCGATAGACGACCCTTCGGCATCAAGGTAC
>JBQCEX010000061.1:0-17472 GCA_051959855.1 Flavipsychrobacter sp.
TGGTCGTAATAGTATTCGAAATAGGGCAGGGCATAGCTATACTGCTGATCTTCAAAATAACATTGCGCTGCAAGCAAGTGAAGTTCATTATCGTAATATAGCTTTTCAGGACGCTTCATTAGTTCCAGGGAATAATTCAGAGCGCGGTCCCTTTCTCCCATAAAATAGTGTATCTCGGCTATATAGTAGGGGACAATAGAGCGATACTCTGATAGATCTTTTATGCGATCAAAGCTTTGCAGAGCGTCTTTATAATTATTCTCATTGTAAGCAAGCAAGCCATAATAATAATTGCCTGCCGAGAAATACTTTCCTTGCTGCAATTCCTTTATAGAAGCAAAGAGTGGCTCTGCTTTGTCAAACTGTTTGTTATTAAAATAACTATAGGCAAGCTCAAATCTTTCATCAATAAGTTCCTTATTACTCAGGTTAGAAATGCCCGCCATCTCATAGTACCTGGTTGCTTCATTTAATTCATTGCGATGAAAATAATACTGTGCTATGACATAGGCCAGGCGCTGTTTGTATACAGGGTTGGTGGTAGACGCTAATAATGCTTCTGCAGTATCTATACATCCGGCAGTATTAAGTTTTATTTCAGAAGCTGCTCTGTAATAAGCAGCTTTTTCAAGTTCATCGTGTGGTTTAATATCTGTAGCCAATCGTGATTGGTAGAGATATTTATTGGCAGATTGCAGCGCCAGCTGGTAATGCCCCTGCTGATATTGTTCTTCCATCAGGAACAACCATCTGTTAGCAGGTTGCTCTGGTACGCTCACCTGGGCCTGCGCAAAATTGCCTATCACTAAGCTCGCTATAAAGCAAGCGAATTGCTTGTTCAGTTTTTTTTGTTTTATCCTCATTCAGCACATCCGGTTAAAAATGCCATGTCAGGTTCAAGCTAGGGATTAAAGGAAGCTGATATACGCGGGTATTTGTTAAACGGTTAACATAGAAGATGTTGTTACGATCATATAGGTTTGTGATGCTGGCTGTAGCATCTAACAAAGAGTTTTTAGAAAGCCTGAAATTCTTTTTAACTGAAAAGTCCAACCTATGGTACCATGACAAACGGCCCCCATTTATTTCGGATGCATATAGCGTACCTATGCTACCATTAGAAGTAAGGTAACTGCTACCCAAGGCACCGTTTGCTGCCATTGGAATATTTTCATAGAAGCCCTGCGTTTGAGTGAATGGGAATGGAGAGCCCAGGTTATAACGCAAGGATATTTCCCAGTCTTTCTTCTTACCTGCAGTGTATGAGCTTAACAAGTTAAGGTTGAAGCGGCGGTCGAAAGGCGCAGGATAGGTTTGTGGAGCGCCATCAGGTCCAATGTTATCATAGTTAACTTGCTGAAATGACGCAACGCCCCAAAAATAAATTCTTCCGTAACTATATTTGCCTGAAAGATCAACACCAATAGCCTTTCCGGTACCCGCAGTAAAATCAGGATCAGTAGGATATTGCTTGTCGCGGTTAAGTATTATATCCTGAACAAAGTTTTTATACCATGGTTCCAGGTTCAGTTCTACACGATTGAGGTCAACTTCAATACCTCCTAACAAGTGATACGCTTTTTGCAAATTAGTGTTAATAGGATCGCCATTCACATTTTTCACTGTTTGATCAGGACTTAACAGAAAGCCTGTAAAGAAGTTTACTATATCGCGGTCACTTTTGGTGCTTATGATATCTTGCGTATAAACACCTGCTGCGAATTTCAAACGAACATTTTCTGAAATATTATATTTTAATCCCAGGCGTGGTTCAGGGGATATCTTGGAGAGTTCTGAATAGTATTGAAAGCGAATGCTAGGCTCCATGACAAATTTGTCACTGAAATCTTTACGCCACATTACGTAAACGCCGGCAAGGGTATTTTGTCTGTCAAGAACAGTTGAGTAGCCGAATCCATTATAATAATTCAGGGTAGTATTAAAACCAGATACTTCAAGACCATATTTTAACTCGCTATAGCCAGGTAAAAAGTTAGTCAGGTTCAGTCCTGTTTCAAAGCCGCTTATGCCGCTGCTTCTTGGGTTATAGCCAACTTCATTGTCGTTTATAGTATAGCTTGAATAGGCGAACTTACCATCAATAAGTGTTGAGGAACCGGATGGGGATACAACAAAGGTTGCACCGCCGCCTGTGGCTGTCCATTTAAAATCGGCCGTTTCGTTATGCAATGTTGGGTCTAGCAACTGCGCATTGTCAGTGAAATTGAAGCCAAAAGCATTTACCTTGCTACCATTCTCGCCTATTGCGCTCACTTTGCCATAAAAGTCTGTAAAGCTGTATGGTAAACCGCTTTTAAATGGTTCGCCAAGGCCGCCATAAATTGATTTGGACGTTTGGTCAAGATAACTGTCCTTAAATGATAATACATAGGTAATGCTGGTGCCGTTATCATTTTTGGGTTTTCTTATTGGCCCTTGCAACATGGCGCGGGTCATAAAAGGAGAAACAGAAACAAGGCCTTCTGTGCGGTTCTTATTTCCATCTATTGTGTGTATATCCAGAATGGCTGAGGTACGATTGCCATGCTCAGCATTAAAACCTGCAGACTGTACGTCCACACTACGAATAGCATCTGTTTCAAATACAGAGAAAAGCCCGATAGAGTGAAACGGATTATAAATGGTAACGCCATCCAGCAATATGCCTGTTTGCGCGGGTGAGCCACCACGTATATATAATTGTCCTCCCTGATCACCTGTAAATACCACACCTGGTACCACCTGGAGGAACTGGGTAACATCAGGCTCCCCGCCCACACTCGGCAGTGATTTTATTTCTCTTGGGGTTATGGTGGTAACCCCGGCATTTATGTGTGTTATTTGCTCAGTTTTGTGGGCGTTTACTTCCACACCTGTAAGCTGAACTTCTTTCGGTGAAATAGATAATTTCTGAGATACAACCTGTCCCGCACGTATTGAAACAACAATCTTAGCGGTATCATACCCAACAAGGGTTGTAAACAATTGATAAGTGCCTGGCGGCAATTGTGGAATACTGTAATAACCATTCACATCTGTCTGCACTCCATATTTAGTACCCAGGAGGCGAACATTAGTATAAATAAGTGGCTCCCCTGTTCTTTTATCATACACGAAACCCTTTATGGCGCCTGTATTGCCTTGCTGGGCAAAAGATACTGTTGATAGGAGCAATAGTATAGCACTTATTAAATACCTGCCTTTTTGCAGCATATAAATAGGTTTAAATGTAGATGAAGATTAGGTTAAAGATGAACAAAGATAGGGATTACCATATAGTAGCCAAAAGCTTTTATCCTCACAAGTTCATCATAGAATTGTAATATAATTTGATGTGTTATTGCATGTAGGAAGACGAATTTAGCTCCAATAATATTCGCTATATAATTTATGTTTTGTAAAACTGTTATATTGGCAGTATGAAAATCTTTTCGGCTGCACAGATTCGGGCCTGCGATGCATACACAATTCATGCTGCAAATATGAGTTCTGCAGACCTAATGGAGCGTGCTGCTGCCCGTTGTGTAGATTGGATTACGGCTCATTTTTCCCGCGATACCCTTTTTGTGGTGCTTTGCGGTAGTGGCAATAACGGTGGTGACGGGCTTGCAATAACGCGCATGCTCCATCACCTTGGCTATAGTGTTAAAGCTTTTCTGTTAAGGTTTACTGCTGAGCTGTCTGAAGATTGCAGGATAAACTATGAGCGGCTTCATAATATTGATAGCAATCTCATCAATGTATTGCAGCCGGAGACTTTTATTACAGATATTCCCGGCAATATCATCGTAATGGATGCTATCCTGGGCACGGGACTCAATCGGCCGGCTACTGGCTGGGTTGCTTCATTTATTGAACAAATAAATGAATTGCCTAATAAGAAGATTGCTATCGATATACCCAGCGGGCTGCCCGCCGACAGTATACCCGAAAAGGGAACGGCTGTTATAAAAGCAGATGATACTTTAAGCTTTCAGTTCTACAAGCGTTCGTTTTTTCATATAGAGACAGGTCCTTTGGCTGGAAATATCCACATATTGGATATTGATTTGAATGAAACATTTATAGAAGGTACACCTTCCCAATATCATACGGTTGATCACCAAACTATTAAGGAGATATATAAACCAAGAACAGAATTTTCTCATAAGGGCACTTATGGCAATGTGCTGATGGTAGGGGGAAGCTATGGTAAAATAGGGGCGATAACGCTTAGTTCCAAAGCAGCCCTGCATGCAGGTGCAGGTTTGGTAACAGCATTAGTGCCGGAATGTGGGTATAGTGTGTTGCAGACAGCTGCGCCTGAGGTAATGTGCCTCACCAGTGGGGTAAAATATATTGAAGAGATAAGTAATTGGGAGAAGTATAAAGCTATAGGCATTGGTCCCGGACTTAATACGGAGTCCGCAACAGCCAGGGCCTTTGCTTCTTTTATAGATGAATGCAAGGCGCCTATTGTAATAGATGCTGATGGGCTTAATCTTTTGGCAAAGCATAATGAGTTAATGGGTAAAGTGCCACCGGAATCTATTCTTACTCCGCACCCTAAAGAGTTCAGCCGTTTATTTGGCGATAGCATAGACAGTATGATGCAACTGGAACATGCGCGTACACAGGCCATGCGTTACAACATTTTTATTGTTTTGAAAGGGCATTACACTTCCATTGTTACTCCAGAAGGTGATTGCTGGTACAACCTTACAGGAAATGCCGGTATGGCCACAGGGGGCACAGGCGACGTGCTGACAGGTATCATCACCGGTTTGCTGGCACAAGACTATTCGTCGTACGATGCAGCAATTCTAGGTGTTTACCTGCACGGCCTCTCAGGCGACCTGGCTGCAACAGAACAATCGAAGGAAGCATTGGTTGCCGGCGATATTATTAGTTACCTGGGCAAGGCTTTCCTGACTTTGGCTAATGATTAAATAAATTCGTAGCCTATATCTTTTCTATAATATCGCCCTTCATATTCTATATGAGTGGCATTTTTATAGGAAGTTTCCAATGCATCCTTAATTGTATCACCGTATGAGGTAATAGCAATTACTCGGCCGCCATTGGTTACTATATCTCCATCCTTCTGGGTTGTTCCGGCATGGAAAAGCAAGCTATCTTGTACTTCTGCAAATCCTTTCATTGGCTTACCTTTAGGGTAGCTGCCGGGGTATCCCTCCGAAACCAGCATAACAGTGCAGGCAGCACGCGGTTCATATCTTACGCTTACTTCATTCAGCGTACTCTCCTGCATTTTCAGTATCATTTCCACCAGGTCATTCTGCAGGCGGGGCATTACTACTTCGGTTTCAGGATCTCCCATTCGGCAGTTATATTCTATAACGTACGGATCGCCATTTACATTTATCAGGCCAAAAAATATAAATCCCTGATACATAATATTTTCATCCTTCAGACCCTTTACCGTTGGATTTATGATGCGCTCTGTCACCTTTTGCATGAACTCATCGTTAGCAAATGGCACAGGAGATATGGCGCCCATGCCACCCGTATTTGGTCCCTTGTCTGCCTCACCTATTCTTTTATAATCCTTCGCTTCAGGCAGACGCACATAATTGGTCCCGTCTGTCAACACAAATACCGATAGCTCTATGCCTGTAAGAAACTGTTCAATTACTACTTTCTTACTTGCTTCACCAAATTGCGCTTCTTTTATCATTGCAGTAAAGGCATCTATTGCCTCGTCTGTATTTTCGGCTATTACTACGCCTTTTCCTGCAGCCAGGCCATCTGCTTTTAATACAATAGGTAAGCTATGTTGTTTCAGGTAGTCAATACCTTCGTCAAAGTTTGCTTCGCTGAATTCACGATAGGCTGCGGTAGGTATACTATGACGTTGCATAAACAGCTTGGAGAATGCCTTGCTGCCTTCCAACTGCGCACCTGCTTTTGATGGCCCAGCTACTATTATATGTTTTAGCGCCGCATCACTCTTGAAAAAGTCATAGATGCCTGCAACCAAAGAATCTTCACCGCCCGGAAACAGGATATCAATACTTTTTTCTATGCAGAACTTTTTTATGCCTTCAAAATCACTAATACTTAAAGATACATTCTTACCATACTGGGCTGTACCTGGGTTGCCGGGAGCTATATATAATTGTTTGCAAAGCTGACTTTGAGATAGTTTCCATGCAATAGCACATTCACGACCACCGGAACCCAGAAGTAAAATATTGTAAGATGACATATGTACCTGTTAAGGGCGCAAAAATATTCATTCATCCCCATTAAGTGGAGAAAATTATTGTTGCCATTACAAAGCCTTTTTTTATTTTGTACCCCATAATCTCTAAAACAACATGGAATTAGAACAGGAAACCGGCATGTCGCCAATGCAGATGGCAAGTACGCCTTCAGGGAAAAAAGGTCACCCGCGTGGTCTATGGGTACTCTTCGGTACGGAAATGTGGGAACGCTTCGGTTATTACCTGATGGTAGGTATATTTTTTTTATACCTGGTTGATCCAACCAGTCATGGTGGTAAGGGGTTTGATACCAAAAAGGCAGCTGATCTGGTTGGTTCATACATTGCCATGGTGTACCTCACTCCATTTATAGGTGGGCTGATAGCTGATCGTTACCTTGGTTACAGGCGTGCAATCATCCTTGGTGGGGCTTTACTTGCGCTTGGGTATTATACGCTTGCGCTACCAGGAGATACCGCTATGTATTGTGCATTGCTTTTTATAGTTGTGGGTAATGGTTTCTTTAAACCTAACATCAGCACAGTGTTAGGTAACCTATATAATAAAGAAGAACTGCTTGGTAAGAAAGATATGGCTTACAATATCTTTTATATGGGTATAAATATTGGTGCTTTTATCTGCAATTTCGTAGCTGCCTACATGCGTAATCACTATGGGTGGGGTTATGCATTTATTGCGGCCGGCGTAGGTATGACAATAGCTTTAGTATGGTTTATCGCAGGTATGAAACATGTAAAGGATGGTGATATTAAAAAACCTATGCAACCTGGAGATATGCCAATGAGCAAAATATTAGGCTCTGTATTTTTGCCAGCTATCATCGCGGCTGTTATTGGGTATTTTATGAAGTCAATAATAGGTCACCCGCTGTTCGGTACTTCCTCAAACGATGCGTTCATGTTTGCCTGTGTACCTATAGTTATCTTTTATGTTGGGTTGTACGTCCGAGCTTCAAAAGAGGACAAACGTGGGCTGGGTGCTTTATTTGCTTTCTTTATTGTTTCTATAGTTTTCTGGGTTATCTATAATCAGAATAGTACCGGGCTCACAATATGGGCCGATCAATATACAGCTCGTAAGATGCCGGCTTCTGCTGAATGGATAGCAAAACCGTTCGGTATGATTCAGCCCGTTACAACAGATTCTCAAAATGTGACGAAAATAGATGAGTACTTCCGCGCCATTCCAGATGCTAAAGGAAATACACAACAAGTACGGGGTATTGATCCGTATTTTCAAAATCTTCCGAAAGATAAATGGCCGGCAAATGGTAAACAGGATTTGATCTCAACCGAAATATTCCAATCCATTAATCCATTTTTCATAGTATTATTTACACCACTTCTTGTTGGATTATTCTCATGGCTCAAAAAGCGTAAGAAAGAACCTAATACGCCTGTGAAAATCGGGATGGGTATGTGGATAGCCGGCTTGTCTTCGCTGCTTATGGTAGTGGCAATAATGTCTACAAATGTTTATCACAATAAAACAGAAGCTTACTGGATTGTATCAACCTATGCGCTATTTACAGTAGGTGAACTATTGATCAGCCCTATCGGTTTGTCAATGGTATCTAAACTGTCACCCCCACGTATCACAGCATTGATGATGGGGGCCTGGTTCCTGGTGAACGCCATTGCCGGTAAAGTTGCAGGCCTCATGGCTACGTTCTGGGATAGCTTTACAGATAAAAAAAGCTACTTCCTGATACTGGTATTTGCTGCCTTGGTTGCAGGCGGTATCATGTTTGCCATGAGTAAATGGCTGGCGCAAGTGGTGCGTGAAAAAACAGGATCGAACTAAATAAGTCGAAATTCATGATACTAAGAGCAGGATTACGGTCCTGCTCTTTTTTTAATGTGTTGGGTGAGAAAATGGGGGAATCGTAAAAAACACTATTTTGGCGGTTTAATTAAAACAATGGATCCGGAATCAACAGTAAAACCTGAGTCGTTAGAGAACATTCAAAATTTTGAAGGCAAGTACCCCAAACAGCTTTGGCTGCTATTCTTATCAGAAATGTGGGAGCGCTTTGCATTCTATGGCATGAGAGGGATGCTTACCATCTTTATGGTAGAACGTCTTCTATTATCAGAGAAGGATGCCAACCTTAAGTATGGTGCCATTCAGGCATTTGTTTATACTATGGCATTTGTAGGTGGCCTGTTTGCAGATAAAATACTGGGCTTTCGCAAATCTATATTCTGGGGTGGGTTACTAATGATCGTAGGCAGTTTTATTCTGGCCTTTTCTCCCGAGCATCTTTACTACATAGGCATCAGCTTTACCATTGTCGGAACTGGCTTTTTTAAGCCTAATATATCCACTATGGTGGGCAGCCTATATAAAGCAGGTGATCCTCGTCGTGATGCGGGTTTCGGGCTTTTCTATTCCGGTATTAATATCGGTGCACTGCTTGGCGGCTATTTATGTATTACTGTTGCCAATAATTATTCCTGGAACGCTGCTTTCTCGCTTGCTGGTATAGGTATGATAATAGGGCTGGGCATTTTCATATTCACCAGGCGCACATTAGGCCCTATCGGACTGTCCCCATTGATAGGGAAAGTTTCTACAAGTAAGATTCGCATGTATGATATACTCGTTTATGTAGGTTCTTTAGCTATTCTTCCGCTGGTACTGCTGCTGGTATCTAACTCTGTTTATACAGATGTTTTTATGTACACTGTTGGCCCGCTAACTATCTTATACATCATTTACGAGATGTTTAAGTACAATAAAGTGGAGCGTGAAAAGCTTATCGCAGCGATGATTTTTATTATTTTCTCAATTGTCTTTTGGGCATTCTTCGAACAGAGCGGTGGGTCTCTCAGTCTCTTTGCGCGCTATAATATCAAACATAGCCTCATAGGCATTCGAACTGACCCGAACGTGGTAAATAACGCATTTAACTCCCTTTTCGTAATAGCATTCAGTCCAATCGTTGGTTTATTATGGATGTGGCTCAATAAAAAGAAATTGGAGCCTAATACTGTAGTTAAGTTCGGTTTGGGCTTCCTGTTCCTGGCTCTTGCATTTTATGTGTTCTTTAGCACACGCTTTTTTGCAGATGCTCAGGGTATGACTTCATTAAACATTTTTACCTTAGCATATCTTGTTATCACTTTTGGCGAATTATGTCTTTCACCTATAGGGCTTTCCATTATGACAAAGCTTTCTCCAAAGCCTTTACATGGAGTGATGATGGGCATGTGGTTCCTGGCAAGTGCTTATGGACAATATGCAGCAGGTATTCTGGGGGCAGGTATGGCAACCGTTAATGAAAAGGCAAGCCTGACAGAAAAAATGCTTTCTTATACACAAGGGTATAAGCAACTGGCGCTCTATGCCTTAGCTGCTGGTGTCATAATGTTGATTATTTCGCCTTTAGTCAGGAAACTGATGCATGAGGTGCATTAGTACATTAGGTGCTGCTTGTTTTTGTGATTCCAGCCGGCATCGCCTTTATATTCTGTGAAATAAACGATTAAGTCCGCATCACCTTTGTAGTCGGTAAAGTAGATTTTCTTCTTTGCATCACCTTTATATTCTGTAAAGTACCAGATGCCTTTATTGCCTTCAGCATCACCTTTATATTCGGTTTTATAAACAATAAGATCGGCATCGCCTTTATACTCGGTCACATATACCTTTACATCGCCATCGCCTTTGTATTCAGTCGAATAAATAATCTGTGCTTTGGAGATTAAGGGCATTAATAGCCCGGCAAGGGATAGTATAACTACAACAAAGGGTTTTCTTTGCATTACCATAGGAAAGGTGTTTTTTTGCAGGTTGATAATATCCGAATTTACAATTTATGAGCTATACGGAAAAATATGCAGTGCTGGTAGCAGGTGGTAAAGGATTGCGAATGGGTACTGCATTGCCTAAACAATTTCTTCCATTGCAGGGAAAGCCGGTACTGTATCACACCATTCATGCTTTTAAAACTGCTTTTCCTGACATACATCTCATTCTCGTGTTGCCGCAGGATCAGATCAGCTATACTCAAATGGTATTGCAGGCATTCCCGGAACGCCTGGACATTACAGTGGTGGGTGGAGGAGAAACCCGTTTCCATAGTGTTCAAAATGGCTTGAAAGCAGTTGGGGAGAACAGCATAGTATTTGTACATGATGGGGTTCGTCCGCTTGTTTCTGTTGATTTAATTCAGCGTTGCTATTATCAGGCAATAGAGAAGGGTAGTGCGATACCTGCAGTACAGGTTACAGACAGTATGCGCATCGTAGAAGATGATGACAGTCGCCCGGTAGACCGAGAGTATATGCGCATCATCCAGACACCGCAAACTTTTCGATCTAATATTATTGTTCCCGCCTTTCAACAAACCTACCAAAGCTCATTTACGGACGAAGCAACTGTAGTGGAGAGTTTTGGGACAAATATCTATCTCATAGAAGGCGAGCGCAGCAATATAAAGGTCACAACCCCAGAGGATATGATCATTGCAGAGGCGTTGCTAAAAGAAAGATTACAGCATGCCTAAGCATTGCATCATATTTTTGCTCATTCTTTTTTGCGGTTTGCAAACCTCAGCGCAGACAACAGATACCAGCATCTTTAAGTATCCCATTAAAATGGACTCCGTAGTTGTTGTAGCAGCCCGTGGCGGCTGGGATGTGGCTGGTTTTATCAGAAGGGTGCAGACAGATACCACATTCTACAAGGCCTTTCGGGCTTTGCATTTAGTTTCCTTTACCGCTACTAATGACATAAAAGTGTATGATAAAGCAGGTAAGATAAAAGCCTCGCTTTACAGCCATACACAGCAGCAAATACATAACCATTGCCGCAGCATGAAAGTGCTGGATGAAAAAGTAACCGGCGATTTCTACAAGCGTAATGGTGATTACAGATATTACACTGCCGAGCTATATGCCTACCTATTCTTTACTAAAGGAACCGTATGTAATGAAGATGATGTTGTAGCCGGCCGTTTGGATGCCAGAGGCAAAGGCCAGTTAGAAAAAAGCAAAGCAGAGTTAAAGCAGCTCATATTCAACCCCGGTGGCCGTATAAAGGGCATTCCCTTTATAGGAGACAAAGCGTCCATTTTTGATCCCGAAGTTGTAGCTCATTATGATTTTAAACTGCTATCGGAGGAGTATGATGGACAGGATTGTTATGTATTTAGGGCCATTCCTAAAAAGGGCGAGGAGCGTAATGTTGTATACAATGAGCTTAGTACTTGGTTCCGCAAAAGCGACTATTCTATTGTAGCCCGCGACTACTCACTTTCCTTTAGTACTATGCTATACGACTTTGATGTGCGAATGAAGGTGCGCACCAGCCAGATAGCCAGTCGTTTATTGCCCACTTCTATTCAGTATGATGGGAACTGGCACATTATTATGCAAAAACGTGAATCAGTAAAATTTTCAGCTACCTTCAACTATTAGTTAATTATTGTGTTTCTTATATTAAATTTTTGAAAAAAGTAGCCTTTTAACGTACTACTTATTAAAAAATTGTATTTTTATTAAATCACGATGAAAAGGAGGAGAGCAAATAATACAGAAATGTAATAGAAATTGATTTGCTTATGAATTACAAGAAGCTTGCATTGCTTTTCATTTTATCGTTCTTTGTATGGGCGGAAGCGATTCTGTACCGCGATATTAAGGAAGACTACTTTAGTCTTGCTATCAAGTCCTTTTTGCTCAGTTTAGTAAGCACTGCCATTATTGCTATGGTATGGCCACGATTAAGACGTTGGTATCGCAGAAATTATGATAAAAACTATAAGTATAGTAACCCAAGGGATTTGCCTCGAAAGAAGGAATAAGCTCGGCTACCTTGTCTATCCTTTTTAATAACTTAGCGCAATGATATCCCCGGGGTCTATACAGGAGGTTTTGAATCGTGCCGATATTATTGATATTGTAGGCCAGTTCGTTAGGTTAAAAAAGCGTGGGGCAAATTATATTGCCAATTGTCCTTTCCACAACGAGAAAACACCATCTTTTTACGTATCCGCAAGTAAGGGCATTTACAAATGCTTCGGCTGTGGTAAGGGCGGTAATGTGGTAACATTTATACAGGATCACGAAAAGCTATCTTACCCTGAGGCCATCCGCTGGCTGGCAGACTACTATAAAATAACGCTCGAGGAAACAGAACGTACGCCGGAGCAACAACAGCAGCAGTTAGTAGAGGAAGGCCTGCGTATCCTCAACGATTTTGCCGCACAATATTTTCATGAGACATTGCTTGACACGGAAGAAGGACAGCTCATAGGCATGTCTTATTTCAAGCAGCGTGGTTTCAGAAAGGAGATCATAGATCGCTTCAAGTTGGGCTACAATCCTGAGCATAACGATGCCTTTTATAAGGCAGCTGTTCAAAAAGGCTATAGTGCAGAATTGCTTGAAAAGGCTGGCTTGGTAAAGAATAGGATGGGTACTTACCATGATGTATATCGTGGTCGTGTGATTTTCCCTATCCAAAGCATGACAGGCCGCATACTCGGCTTTGGTGCACGTATCCTTAAAAGTAATGAGAAGGCGCCTAAGTATATCAATACGCCTGAGAACGAGCTATACATTAAAAGCCGTGTACTTTATGGCATGTACCAGAGCCGCCAGGCTATAGGTAAGCAGGATGAGTGCTTCCTGGTAGAGGGTTATACGGATGTTATATCGCTGCATCAGGGTGGCGTAGAGAATGTAGTGGCCAGCAGTGGTACCTCGCTTACTGAGGATCAGTTGCGTCTTATAGGTCAGCTCACAAAGAACCTGACTATATTATATGATGGCGATGCTGCCGGTGTAAAGGCAGCGCTACGTGGTCTCGATATGGCCTTGGGGCAAAGCTTCAATGTACAATTGGTGCTGTTACCGGAAGGAGAGGACCCCGACAGCTATGTACAAAAAGTAGGTGCTGCTAAGTTTCATGAATACGTAAAGGACCACAAGCGCGATGTCATTGGCTTTAGACTGGAAGTGGGCCTAAAAGATGCAGGGAACGACCCGGTAAAGCGCTCAAAACTGGTAAACGAAATTGCCGAAAGTATTTCCCGAATCAACAAAGCGGAAGACTTTTCACTGCAAAGTTATTATATAAGGGAGGCCTCTACTAAGCTTGCTGTAGAAGAAGCTGGTTTAGTAAATCTGGTAAACAAGTTCATCCGTGAAAAAATAGAGCAGGAACGCAGGCAAACGCGTAAGGAAGAGGTACTGCCTGAAGCAGAAACGCTTGCAGTGCCGGAGCCTGAAGTGCAAACGAAAAATACGGACGAAGAGCAGGAATGGCAACTGGTACGTGTATTGATAGAGCATGGTAATTTACCCTATGAAGGGTACGCAAATGTAGCAGCGCTTGTTATTGACCGTGTTGACCCCGGTTTGCTGGAAAATACTTTAGCCCGTCAAATTTTTGACAGCTATTATGAGTACTTGAACCTGAATGGTGTTAACCCGGAAATAAGTTATTTCATTAATTATCCTGATGCTATCATACAGCATCGCATGGCTTCCTTATTGCATACCCGCAATGAAATAAGCCACAACTGGAAGGATGTATATGGCATAGAAACACTGCACGAAGATCAAAACTATCTGAACGATGTGGACAGTACATTGTCTTACTTCGAATTCAAAAAGATATTGCTGATGCAGGAAATGCTCACCAAAAAGATAATGGAAGAAAAAGATCCGGTGCGGCAAACCTTATTGCAGAAAAAATATATAGAGCTGAAACAAACAGAAAGGGATATTGTGAAAAAACACGGTACCGTTACTTTCAAAATCAGCAGGGCAAAGTAAGAATCAAATCATTTCCAATTTGGCACGCGTCATAGCTTTAGATTACGGCAAAAAAAGAACAGGTATTGCAGTTACTGATCCTCTACAGATAATTGCTACTGCACTAACTACCGTAGATTCGAATGAACTGATAGGCTTCCTAAAGAAGTACATGCAGCAGGAACCTGTTGAGAAAATATTGATTGGCTACCCGCTCAATTTCGATGATTCGCCTACAGATGCTACTCCTCTGGTTGAAAAGTTCATCAAAAAATTTGGCAATGTTTTTCCCGATCTGCCTGTTGAAAAGGTGGATGAACGCCTCACTTCCCGCCTGGCATCTCAGTCCATTGCGGGTATGGGACTCAAAAGAAAGGATAGGGAGAAAAAGGAGCTGATTGACGCCGTCAGTGCGGTTATAATGTTGCAGGAATACCTTGAAAGCCGCTCTTAATACGTATCTTTGCAATTCTGATTTAAAAAATAGATTGTCTTATGATCTTACCGATTGTAGCTTATGGCCACCCGGTTTTAAGAAAGGAATGTGAAGATATTACGGCCGATTATCCTGATTTGAAAAAGCTGATAGCTGATATGTGGGAAACCATGTACAATAGCAATGGGGTAGGTATAGCCGCCCCGCAGGTGAACAAACCTGTACGTTTGTTTGTTATTGATACGGTTCAGATAGTGGAGAACTTTGACGATGAGGATAAAAAGAAATATCCTAACGAAAAACCGGTAAAGCAGGTATTCATTAATGCGCACAAGGTGGACGAAAGTGGTAAGCCATGGGCTTACAATGAAGGTTGTTTGAGCATTCCGAAGGTGAGAGAAGATATCAGCCGTGCAGAAAAGGTTGTGCTGCGTTATATGGATGAACAGTTTAATGAGCATGAAGCAGAGTTTGACGGTGTAACTGCACGTGTTATTCTGCACGAGTATGATCATATAGATGGGAAGCTTTTTATTGACTATTTACCTCAGCTTAAACGCAGGCTCATTAAGAAAAAGCTTGATGATATAAGCAACGGTAAGGTTAGGGTAGACTATAAGATGCTTTTTCCGAAATAAGTGTATTTTTAAGTTATAAATATTTTTATTGCCAACAGCAACCATATACAGCGAACAGGAGTTGGTGCTGCTGCTCAAGCAAAAGAGCAGGGATGCATTTAACTATTTGTATGGGCATTACGCAGCTACGCTGTATGGTGTTATCACAAAAGTGATCTACGACGAGCAGACCGCTCAGGACGTTTTACAGGAAGTTTTCGTTAAGATTTGGAATAATATTGACCAGTTCGATCCTGCGAAGGGCCGTATATATACCTGGATGATTAATATATCCCGGAATGCAGCCATTGATAAGCTGCGCTCCAAGGGTGAAATTATGAAAGGTAAAATCCATACGGGTGATGATATCGTAAATAATGTGCAGAAAGGCATGAAGACGGAGCAGGCTACAGATACTATAGGTTTACGCAAGATGGTAGGAGAGTTGAAGCCGGAATATCAGGTCATAGTGGATCTTGCCTATTTCAAGGGGTTTACATTGGATGAGATTTCAAAAAAACTGGAAATACCGCTGGGCACGGTAAAGACCCGCATGCGGCATGCCCTTAAATTATTAAGAGAACATTTTAGCTGATAGCAGCAGTGAATATAAAAGACTACATAGAATCAGGCATTTTAGAAGCTTACGTACTGGGTGCGCTTTCTCCGGAGGAGCGCGCTGAAGTGGAAGCTAATATTTTGCTCCATCCGGAACTGGCCGACGAAATTGCCAATATCGAGATGGCTATGCAGCGCTTTTCCGAGGCTAATGCACAGGAGCCTCCTGCCTTCATGCAAGAGCAGATTTGGAGCGCTATCAGAAACGACGAGCCTGCAATTCGCGATAATGATGACGAGATTGACAGCAATGCTCCTAAAATTGTCCCTTTCACTCCTGCTGCTTCCCGTCCCGTTACCTGGCAATGGGCTGCCGCGGTTATTTTCCTGTTGGCCAGCCTTACCGGCAATATCATATTGCTTAACCAGCGAAACGCGCTGAAAGAACAGCAGGTAGCCCTCCAAAAGAATATAGATACTATACAGCAAAGGCAAACTTTATTGGCTCAGAGACTGGAGGAAAACGAAAAGCTCAGTGACATGATGGCCGACCCTTCTATGCAAACAGTTGTAATGCATAGCATGCAAAAGGGACACCCAATGGTCGCAACTGTTTACTGGAGTAAAGATAAAGGCGAAGCATTCCTGGCAATACAAAAACTGCCGATGCCACCAAAGGGCATGCAGTACCAGATGTGGGTATTGCAGGGCGGCAAGCCGGTTGATCTGGGTGTGTTGCCAAATCAAATGGTAGAGTCTGAAAATATGGAGAAGCTGCCTAAGCAGGTAATGGAAGGTGAGGCCTTTGCCATTTCTCTTGAAAAGGAAGGTGGTAGCCCTACGCCTACTATGGAAAATATCTATGTTTTAGGAAAAGTAGCTTCCTGATTTTATCCTAATGCCTTTACTAAGATCAGCGACACATTTCTGAATACAGAGTGATTAAGGATAAGTATATGTTTCGCTTTATCGCTACTTCCTTTTCTATACACAATAGCCTCTGGTACTTCCTGCCTTTTTATTAGCTGGCAAGCCAGCCATAATGCAAAGCCTGTAGCAGTTTCATATTCTCCGCACAGTTGTTTGAAGCTGGCTACTGTTGTTTCCGTAGCTATGTGCTCTAATACAGGTGTGTAAATGTCTTGTGTGGTTGCATCTCCATTCATGCCGCTTACCAATACATCTATATCGGCCTTGGTTAAATTGCTTTGCTGTAAGAGTTCATCTATTGCAAGGCTAAGGGCTTGTTCACTTGGGTTTTGGAGCATCTTAATACCTAAAACAGCACAAAGAGCCCCTTGTTCATCATTGCTCGCTACAAAGAATGTTGAACCTTCGCCGGCTATTGTTCCGGCAGTATTGCTATGCTCCAGTAAACTAAGGCTATTAACAGGTTCTTTCTTCCAGTAGTCTATTTTTTCTTTTATTACAAAGTAATTATCCGTTAGTTCATCAAATCCACCTACCAGGTAATATGCAGGCTTTGTAGCATCCTGAAGCATCAGGTAAGCATCAAACAGTGCCATTTCAAAGGATGCTCCTCTGTGCACATAGGTTTGGTTGTAGCTGGTGCTTTTCGATTGCATAGCTAGCCAGCCGTTCACAGAGTTGTAAGTTGACTGTATAAAATACGTAGGATTCAGCGCTTCTTCCTTCAGCGTGATCAGGTCTTGCACAAATTGCTCCATATCCTTCTTGCTGCCATGTGAGGTGCCTGTTATAATACCATCCGGTTGAGTTATTCCGGCATCCTGGAGGGCGCGCATCCCACTGCTGATACCCATTTTCAATAGGTGGCTCATTCTGCGTATTGCTACAGGCGATATGAATTTGCTGTAATCGACATCTACTACACGCAGCTTATTATC
>JBQCEX010000062.1:0-13284 GCA_051959855.1 Flavipsychrobacter sp.
ATGCAATACATAATTGCCGGGAGGTAGTGCAGAGAATGTTATAGAATTAGTTGTTGACCATTCAGACCAGGGGGCATCCAAGCCTTCCATATAGTATCGATACAAGAGCTGATCTCCACCACTAAGCGATATAGCCTGAAATGCAAATGTCAGGTTGTTTTTCTGATAAGGTAAATGCAGGCCGTAAGGTACATTGTTCCAGCTATCTGTGCTGTCAAAATAGCTGGTGTCTGTAATGTTTACACCAAAAAGTTTTACCGACTGCATTATAATACTGATAGGTTCGGCAGCGACAATGGCAGTGTGAGGCTGATAGTGTATTGCCCCATTGGTAGTGCCAAACCAAATACTACTGTCCTGCATCTTAAAGACGGAATTGTGGTTGCTTTCCATGCCGGCTAATCCTTGTCCTTTGCCGTAAAAGCTTATTGTTGCCTGGCCTTTATTGTCTATGCTTATCTTATGCAGGCCATAGCCTGTGCCCAGCCAAATATTGCCATCGTTATCAGTAATAATATTGTAAATGAAATCAGATTGCAATCCGTTTTGTTTATTGTAAACAGCAATTTGTTTTGTGTTTAAATTAAGCCGTATTACTCCATTGTCACCAGTCCCTACCCATAATTCATTTCCTTTCAAGGCAAAGCATTGTAGATCTGAGCTATCAAGTATTGTATTTGTTCTGTAGGGTGTTACATTATGGTCGGTATACAGTTTTATTCCACCATTCGTTGCCATTAGTATGCTGTCCTTACCTATGGCTATAAAGTCCTGCACCGTTAAACCCTTAGTAGGTACCCGCTTAAAGGTATCGTTGTCGAGCACAACAGCTCCGTTCACAAAGCCAACCCAAAGCCTGTCCTGCTTGTCTGCATACAGGCAACTTACAATATTGGAAGGGAAATGATGTTCCGGGTAAGTGTAAGACCTGAATATTCTGTCGTACCGCCACAAGCCGTTGCGCGTACCGATCCAAACTTTTCCCCTATGAACAGTAAGAGATGTAATAGCACTCTTCATTTCAGCGGGCAGCGGAAGCAGAGATATTTTACCATTCTCAAATATTGCCATACCGGCATCATAGGTGCCCAGGTATAGCCTGCCCGCGCGGTCGCCAGCTAATGCGGTTATTTGCCCACTTGGTAATCCCATTGTTTCGTCAAGCGTGGTAAACTGTGTGCCTGAATACCTGAATATACCTTGCCCGTCAGAGGCCAGCCAAACGTTCCCTTCTGCATCAGTAAGGGCTGCGCCGAAGATATTGTCGCTAAGACCATTGTGTTTATTGTAATACTGAATAAGATTATTGCTGAGTCGAATAACGCCACTGGAAGTGCCTATCCACAGAGCGCCATTATTATCTTCGGTGATAGAATAAAGGGTAGGGAGATTGTATAATGGCAATTGACCAAGTGAATCAACCGTGACAGCATGATTTTGTATTTTGTATAAGCCGCCGTTGGTGGTGAGCCATATGCGGTGCTGATGATCTTTGTAAATGCTGGTAACTATAGGCATTCTGCCCGTAGGCGTCATACCAATTCTTAAGCTGTCCCATTTGCCATTGTTCCGGTAGCTTATTGTTCCATTTGCCTTAGCTATCCAGATATTGGATTGATCAACCAGCATAGCGGTAATGCTTATGTCATCCTGCCCTGTCCGTATAGGTATGATCTTGTTGTTTGCAATGCAATACAATCGTCCGCCTGCCACGCACCAGACGCTGTCCTGAAGCCCGACACCTATATATTTTACATCATTAGACAACGTATTGTCCGTTGATTGGAAAAGATAGTTCTTAAAGATTTTGCCATCATACTGCGACACACCCGTCGCGCAGCCTATCCATATGGTGCCTTTTGAATCAATTGCCAGCGAGCGTATGTAGTTATTAAGCAAGCCATTCCGCACAGTGTAATTAACAAAGGTTTTGCCATCGTACCTGCATAAGCCGCCCAAAGTGCCCACCCATAGATGGCCGATTTTGTCCTGCACTAAAGCGCCTGCCTGCGATTGGATTAAACCATTCTCCACATTCAGGTTATGAAACGGATACTTTTGAGCATTGACGCCGCTAGATGTAAAAGCAAAAGAGATGAGCAGAATAAACCTATATGTGTAACGACAAAATATCTTCATGGAACAGTGACCAATGGCTTCGTGAAATTAATTCTTTATAAGCAGATTGCCGCTCCCCCAATAAATCCCCCTGCTTTTGCAACCAAAGTAAAGTAATTCACCCCGACCGGGTGAATAGCGCGTTTAGGCGGTCAGATACTTTTGTGCCTGTAAACAGTATTACCATGATAGGCAAGTTTTTTTACCTGTTCTTATTGATTCTTTTTTATACCGGAATAGCCGGTGCGCATAGCACAAATGTAACCGGGCATGTAACCGATATTAATGGCAAGCCAATATCTTTTGCAAATGCAATACTGCTGAAAGCAGATAGTACCACTCTCGTAAAAGCCAGCTATACAGATGACAACGGCAATTTCGATATAGAGGCTGTATCAGCCGGCCAATATGTATTAAAGGTTACTTTAGTTGGATTTAATACTTACACATTGGGAAATTTATCGTTGTCAGATAACAATGTTAAACTTCCTGACATTGTGCTGGAACCGAAAAGCGGTATGCTGGAGGAGGTGGCTGTGCGCACGCAGAAGCCATTTATAGAGGTAAAGGCAGACAAGATAGTTGTAAACGTAGAGAATAGTATAGTAAGTGCCGGAGCGTCAGCATTGGAAGTGCTGAGCCGCTCACCCGGTGTAACTGTTGATCAGAATGATAATATCAGCCTGAAAGGAAAGCAGGGGGTCAATATAATGATCAACGGTAAGATCCAACCGATCAATATGAATGATCTTGCGACCATCTTAAAAAATACACCGGCAAATGCTATAGAGAAAATAGAGATTATTAGCAATCCATCTTCCAAATATGATGCCCAGGGGACAGCGGGCATCATCAATATCATTATGAAAAAGGACCAGCGCCTTGGGATGAATGGAAGTGTGAATGGAAGCTATGGGCAGGGGGTTTATCCTAAAGCGAATGGCGGAATAAATCTGAATTACAGAAATAAGAAAATCAACATTTACGGTAGCTATAATTACGCTTACCGTGAAGGTTTTAACAGGCTTACCCTTATTCGGCACTTCTATAATAACGGATTGTACGATGGGGCTTATCAGCAGGATCACTTTTTAAAGTTTCCCGCGCAGTCGCATCGGGCAAGTGCAGGCTTAGATTACAGCTTAAATGCGAAAACAACAGTAGGGCTTTCGGTAAGCGGTGGAGCTACTGACTACTCCACATCAGGTGGTATGCGCTCGCAGGCACTAGATGCAATAGACATAGAGAAAGTAGATTCATTCTTTACCACTAATAATAGTGCGCATAATAAATGGAATGATTATGCTGTAAATGCTAATCTGAAACATACGTTTGACGGTACGGGCAAAGAGTTGACTATAGATGCAGATTACGCACGCTATTGGAATAAGAACATTCAAACGCTTACCACCAGTTACTTCACACCCGATGGATTGGTAGCTCATAACCCTTACATTTTATATGGCGATATTTCAGGACTTACCCAGATACGTTCATTTAAAGCAGATTATTCAGAACCAATAAAGAACGCACGCATTGAAGCAGGTATAAAAACGAGTTTCGTAACAGCTGACAATCAGCCTATGTTCTATGATGAGAGCAATGGAGGACAGGTATACGATGCAGGTAAAAGCGACCATTATCTGTACAACGAAAATATAAATGCCGCTTATGTAAATGGTTCTGAAAATATAGGTAAGTGGAGCATGCAATTAGGCTTGCGTATGGAACAAAGCAATATAAAAGGTGATGAAAAGATTACTAACCAGAAATCTGATACCAGCTATCTGCAGCTATTCCCCAGCATCTTTGTTCAGCGGCATGTAAATAAAGACAATGATCTAAGTCTATCTATCAGCCGCAGAGTAGAAAGGCCCAATTATCAACAGCTAAACCCCTATAAGTTCTATAGCGATCCTACCACTTACAAAGAAGGTTATCCCTATTTAAGACCGGCATTTACCTATGCGGCAGAGTTATCACACACCTACAGGCAACGGTTTATTACTACACTGTCCTACAGCGTAACGCATGATGTAATAACAGAAGTGCTCTTGCCTGGTCCTGACAGGGTGACGATACAAACAGAGCGAAATATTGCAACCATGAAGTATTTTGGCTTAAGCTGTTCTTATACATTCCAGTTTGCAAAATGGTGGAGCAACATCACAAATGCTAATGCATACTATAGCTACTATGAAGGCGATCTTGCCAATACCACTTTGAGTAGTGGTAAACCGACATTCGATATAAATACGGTCAATAACTTCTTATTGCCCAAAGAATGGTCGGCAGAACTAAGCTTCTTTTACCAGGCACCGCAGTTATATGGATATATGCACCTGGCTGAAATGTGGATGCTGAATGTAGGCGTACAGAAAAACATTTTAAACAAACGTGCAATAATACGCCTGAATGCCACCGATATTTTATGGCATGGTAATCCCGAAGGTGCCTCTTATTACAGTAACTACGATGAAGCTTTTGCAGTGAAGCGTGATTCAAGGCAGGTAAATATCTCGTTTACCTATCGCTTTGGTAAAAACACGGTTGCGCCAGTTCGCAGGCGTGCAGGTGGTGCGGAAGAAGAGATGAAGAGAGCAGCTAATACCGGCAATGGATAGTCACTAATTCCCTTCCTTATATGATGTAAAGACATCTGTATTCCTACAGTAGCGACCCCTGAACCATATCCTCCTAACCAAATGATCAGGGGTCTTTCTTTTTCTTCAGCTTAAAGCGTAACGTTCATCCACTCAAGTGCATTCTTCGCCAGCAATTGCTCTTTCAGGGTATCCGGATAAGACATGCTTTCTATAAGCTTGCCGGGATGATGTTCGCCTAACGGGAAAGGATAATCACTGCCCAGGCATACTTTGTCATGCCCCATCACATCTATTATGTAATCCAGTGCTTTAGGATCGTGTACTAAAGAGTCTATCCAGAATTTGCCAAGGTAATCCCTTGGATTCACATTGTTATCTATTGCGCAAAGGTCAGGACGTACATTGAAGCCGTGTTCTATGCGGCCTATCGTAAATGGGAAGCTGCCGCCGCCATGCGCAAATGCGATACGTAATTTAGGATGACGCTCAAATACACCACTGAATATCAGGGAGCTAATAGCGCGGGCAGTTTCGGCAGGCATCCCTACCAGCCAGGGTAGCCAGTATTTCTGTATGTCTTTCTCACCCATCATTTCCCAAGGGTGTACAAATATGCATGCGCCCAGTTCTTCCGCTGCCTGCCAGAAAGGTTCGAAAGATGGGTCACTCAGGTTTTTAGTATTAATGTTGGAACCCAGCTCAAGCCCCGGCATTTTCAGTTCTTTCACACAACGTTCCATTTCCTTTATTGCCAGATCAACATCCTGCATGGGTACAGTGCCTATACCAATAAAGCGTGTAGGATGTTGTTCTACACATTGCGCTATATGGTCGTTAAAGAAGCGTGCAGTCTCTAGCCCATGCTCCGGCTTGGCCCAGTAGTTAAACAATACAGGTATTGTAGAAAGTACCTGTATGCCCACTTCGGTCATGTCCATTTCCTTCATGCGCGCATTTGGGTCCCAGCAATTATGCTCTACCTCTCGAAATACTTTGTCACCTTTTATCATGCGCGCGCAGCAAGGCTTATGATGCTCCAGGTGAATAAATTCACCATAGCCAAACTTTTTAAAATAGTCCGGAATATGCTCCGGCATTATATGGGTATGAATATCTATTTTCAAAACTTCAGATTAATTTGAATAAGCTTAAACCATTTCATAGATAACAGCGGCACCTTGCCCTACACCTATACACATAGTAGCAAGACCGTATTTGCCGCCACGGCGTTTCAGCTCATGCAGCAATGTAGTAGAAATGCGCACACCGCTGCAGCCTAAAGGGTGACCTATGGCTATAGCACCACCGTTTACATTCACTTTTGCTGATTCAAGGCCGAGATCTCTTATGCAAGCAATACTTTGTGATGCGAAAGCTTCGTTTAGCTCTACCAGGTCCAGGTCATTCACTTCTAAGCCCGCACGGCTTAATGCTTTAAGTGATGCAGGAACCGGGCCTACACCCATTATAGAGGGATCGACACCGGCAATGCCCATTGACTTGATTTTTGCTATAGGCTTGAGGTTATATTTTTTCACAGCAGCCTCTGATGCTAACAGCATGGCGGCAGCGCCATCGTTTATACCGCTGGAGTTACCAGCAGTTACAGAACCTCCCTTTTTGAAAACAGCTTTTAGCTCTCCCAGCTTTTCAAGCGATGATTGGCGCGGTTGTTCGTCCACAGAAAATACATTTGTTTTTCCTTTGCCCAAATCAACTGTTACCGGTATGATCTCATCATTGAATTTGCCTGATGCTGCAGCTCCTGCATATTTCTGCTGGCTGTTATAGGCAAACTGGTCCTGCTCCTCGCGGCTCACCTTCCACTGTTCTGCTACATTCTCTGCAGTTTCGCCCATAGTGAAAGGGTAATACATTTCACTGAGCTTTTTGTTTATGAAACGCCAGCCGAGCGTGGTATCAAATATCTCAGGGCTGCGGCCAAATGCCGTTTCTGATTTGCCCATTACAAATGGTGCACGGCTCATGCTTTCTACGCCCCCTGCTATGAATAGCTCACCATCACCGCACATTATGGCGCGAGATGCGTCCATGATTGCCTGCAGGCCAGACGCGCAAAGGCGGTTCACAGTGTTGCCGCCTACAGTTACAGGCAGGCCGGCTAATAATGCAGCCATACGTGCCACATTGCGATTGTCTTCACCTGATTGGTTAGCAGCCCCTGCTATTACATCTTCTATCGCATTTACATCTATACCTGGGTTGCGTGTTATTAATGCTTTTATCACGTGCGCCAATAGATCATCAGGACGTACAGTAGCTAATCCACCACCATATTTACCTATCGGGGTACGTACTGAATCTATTACATAAACAGTGTTCATTGGTTATTTACAGTTTTATGTTCTTTGTAATTGTATGTTATTGCTTGTGCTAAGTCGTTAATGATATCGTCCGCAGTTTCTATGCCTACGCTCATTCTTATCAGGCCATCTGTTATGCCAAATTCTAATCGTTTTTCACGTGGCACGCCTACATGGGTAGTGGATGCCGGGTGAGACACTAATGTGTCGCAAGTGCCCAGTGATACTGCGCTCGTACATACCTTCAGGCTATTGATAAAATGGATGCCGGCCTCATAGCCGCCCTTTAATTCAAAGCTTAATACAGCACCTGCATGTTTCATTTGCTTTTTACAAATAGCATGGTCAGGATGACTGGATAAACCCGGATAATTTACTTTGACAACTCCTTCATGCGCTTCAAGATATTCGGCTACCTTTTGTGCATTGCTGCAATGTTTTTCCATCCTCAGCCCGAAAGTGCGCAAACCATTGGTAAGTACGAATGCATCAAATGCATTGCTATTACCACCCAGCAGGCGGTGTGTTTTGGTAACAGTGGTTTTCATCTTCTCCATATCCCTGCCCAGCACAATGCCGCCTACTGCTGTTCCGTGACCATTTAAAAACTTGGTAGTAGAATGCATTACAAAATCCACATCATATTTAAATGGCTGTTGCAGGTAGGGTGTGGCAAATGTATTGTCAGCGCATACGGTTAAGCCATGCTGTTTGCCCAATGCTGCCAGTGCCTCCATATCCACACATTGCAGGGTAGGATTGGCAGGTGTCTCTATGTACATCAGGCTGATGCCTTTATTCGCTTTTATTGTTTCTTCTACTTTATTCAGATTGTGAAAGTCTACTATTATCGCCTGTATACCCAGGCCTGGCAGTATCTTATCTATCATTTCCTGCGTGCCGCCATACAAAGACTGGTGTGTAATGATCTTTTCTCCTGCTTTCACATTGCTCAATAGCATGGTTGTTAATGCAGCCATACCTGACGAATGTAATATAGCAGCCAGCTTCAGCGAATTACCATTGTTGTCTGTCAGTCCGTATGCTTCCAGCAGCGCTATCTTTGCTTCTGCTTCATTTATAGTAGGGTTTCCAAAGCGGCCATATACATATCCTTCCTCCTGGCCTTTAAAGATGGCTATTGCCTGCTCTGCGCTGTCGAATGTATATGTGCTGGACGCGTATATTGGTGTAAGATGGGACCTGTTGTTCTCTGCTTTATGACCTCCGTGAATGCAAAGGGTATCAAACCCTAATTCGGTTGTATCGCTCATTATTGCGCGGTATTAATTTTGTTTTGCAAAGTTAATGGATACTGGGAGGAATTAATCTTTCATTATATCAATAATAGATATATCAATGTAAGAATTAAAATATATACCAGGCTATGGATTTGTTAAGAGCATTGCTACAAATGAAAAATCCTCCGACTATGCGGAGGATCTTATCTATTTCATCACTACCTGTACAGTATGTCTTGTTTTCTGTTCCAGCAGCATGTACCTGCTTTTGGTAAGGTCAAACAGTATTTCAGGCGTGTAATGCCTTATGGTAAGCAGGCTTACATCTTCATTGGTAAATACTTTATAGTCTTTACCCAATGTCTGCACCAGCGCCTGCACTTTATCTTCCTTGTTGTCTATACAAGCCACAAAGCTGATAGCCGCATTTTGTATCAGGTTCACTTTTATCTTCAGCGAGTGGAAGATGCTATACAGGCTGCTAAGGTTATCTTCTGTTATAAATGAGAAATCACGTGTCGTAACCTGCAGCAATATTTGATTCGTCTTTAAAACAATAAGTGGTGGGTAGAAAATGCTGTTTACTTCATTTTGTATTACCGTGCCTTTCAGGTCTTTATTCAGGAAACACTTTACATACAGCGGTATGTTATTATTCTGCAGCGGCTTAATAGTTTTCGGGTGTATTACCTGTGCACCATAGTAAGCCATTTCAATCACTTCATGGTAAGTGATCGCTTCTATTTTTACAGTATTAGGAAAGAGCTTAGGATCAGCATTTTGCAGACCTTCTACATCCTTCCATATAGTCACCCCATTGGCGCCAAGCATAGCTGCCAGCAGCGCTGCTGTATAGTCAGAGCCTTCACGGCCCAGCGTAGTAGATGCATTGTCTTGTGTAGTACCAATAAAGCCTTGGGTTACAACACTTACACCTTTCTGCAAATGGCGGCCAATAATTGCTTCCGCTTGTTGTTTTGAATAATCCCAATCTACCCGTGCATCACGGTATGTATCATCTGTACGTATCACATCGCGCACGTCAATCCATTCCTGCATAATGCCCTGCTGTTGCAGGTAAACGGAGAATATTTTTGTTGAGAGCACCTCGCCTATGCATACTATCTGGTCGTAAGAATAGTCGTAACGCGCGGTATCAGCCCCATCAATAGCCCATTGTAGTTCAGTGAAATATACATTCAGTGCAGTT
Organism: Flavipsychrobacter sp.; assembly: GCA_051959855.1. GTDB lineage: Bacteria > Bacteroidota > Bacteroidia > Chitinophagales > Chitinophagaceae > SZAS-30. Next base: position 9,500 of record JBQCEX010000062.1, read on the forward strand.
TCAGCTTCTTTGTAATAGCCATCATCCAGCAGTTCTTTGCTGTAGTCAAGATGCTGCTTTTCCAATGCCTGTGCCAGTTGGTTTGCTTCGTCCTTATTTCCCTTACATGCTGCTGCCACTATAGATTCCAGAGCATTGGTAGTTTTTCCCATCGCTGAAACTACCAGGATAACAGGCTGCTGTGCCTGCTGAATGATGGGCAATAAAGCCTGCATTCGTGCGGGTGTGGCTATAGAGGCCCCACCAAATTTGTACACCTGCATAGAAAATTAAATTGTATTGACTGTTTTGATGATTATAGAAATAATATTAAGCTAACTGACTTAATGCTGCTTCCAGCTTTGCAAACATTTCATCTATCTCTTCCTTTCTGCAGGTACCAATGCTGATGCGGTACCATGGCGATTGTTTGCCTGCACCGAAAGCAGAGAATGGCACTATAGCCAGCTTCGCTTCGCTTAGTATGTATTCCGTTACATCAGCCTGTGTTTCCAGCACACGACCATTGAAGCTTTTACCACGCAAATCAAATTTCACTGTCAGGTATATAGCTGCCTGCGGGGTGATGGCATCTACAGCATAGCCCTTTTGCTTCAGGTCCATCAAGCCATCATACAAGCGCCACATCCTTTCCTGCAGCTCTGCTTTAAACCTGCTGAAGTATCTGTCAATAGCTTCTTTATTCAGCAGAAATGCAGCAGTTGCTTTTTGTTCTGCCATTGGCGCCCAGGCACCTATGTGACTTAGTAAAGCTTTCATTTTAGCTATTACATGCACCGGGCCTAATGACCAGCCCACACGTACACCTGTAGCTGCAAAAGCTTTAGAGATACCATCGATCAGGATAGTGTATTCTTTCATCTCAGGACGCAGGGAAACAGGGTTGTAATGTTTCGTTTCGCCATACGTCAATGTAAAGTACATCTGGTCGAACATTACGTAGAGCTTCTTACCATCGCCACGGCTTTTATTCTCTTCTATTACCAGGTCACATATAGCTTCCAGTTCTTGTTTTGACAATGTAGTGCCGGTAGGATTCTGAGGTGTACACAGACAAAGTAAAGCAGCACCTTTTATATGCGGGGCTATATCACTAGCCAGCGGCATAAAGTTATTTTCAGGATATGCCTCTATCACACAGTGTATGCCGCCGTTCATGTGTGTATAGTGGTTGTTATTCCAGGAAGGCACAGCGTAGATCACTTTATCGCCCTGGTTTACTATAGCGCGGAAGAGCGAGTAGATAAGTGGGCGGCCACCACTTGCTATCAGCACTTCATTTGGCGCGTAGCTTATGCCTTCATGCTCTTTTATAAATGAGGCAACTGAGTTACGCAATTCAAGCAGTCCATCACCGGGAGGGTAGTTTGTATAATGTTCTTTATATGCCTCAATAATACCGGCTTCCAGCTCTTGCGGAATAGGAAATATTTCAGGGTCAAAATCGCCAATGGTGTAATTATAGATCTTTTCACCTTTACTGATGCGCACATTAATTTCATTGCCCAGGCGTACTATCTCCGACCCGATAAGTGTTTCTGCAAGCTGGCTAAGTTGGCTCATTGCTCTTTATTTAAATTGTTTAAACATTATTGAAACAAAACGAACGAAACAGACATAAAAAAAGCCTACCAGTATGGTAAGCTTTTGTGGTTATCATTATGCCTTTCGGTTACACAATGCCATTCCAGCTTACCACGCGGGCAAGTTTAATATGACACTTATGGAACTTTCGGTTCATTTCTTTCTTTTTATTCGGCTGCGAAATTATAACAGAAATTTATTTCAGGCAAAAATATCTGTAAAATATTTTTACTTAAAGAGTTCTTCTTTGCTTTTAGGTCGTTCATCTATCAGCCATTTAAAGCGGCTTAGTTTCAGGTTAGGTATATCGGCCTGCTCCATAGGGGTAAGCTTTTGATGCACGTCCTGCTCAAATAAAATGCGATTGATTTGCTGGTTATCAAATAGTATGCGTAGCTTTTCACTTTGTGCCTCCTGCACGCCCAGGTACGCGCCTTTATCATCCTTTGAGTAATAGATGACCTCCGCGTTGGGCTTTACTATCATGTTTGTTATCTCATTATTTTTAAAATACCCCATCAGTGTCTTCCCTTGCACCTGGTCAAACATCTTTGCCTTAGCAGGACCGGATTGCGAGATAACAGTGGCATTATTAGGTACATAAATGCTTTTCAGCTTGCTGCTGTCCATATGCAGTATAATGGTATCCCCTGTTATCTGGCTCGTCCGCGACCATACGATAGGCTTATATATCATTCGGATATTAGAGTCGCTTTGCGTATAGCTAATGCTGTCGCACTTGCCCTGCATGGAGTCTGAGAAGATAAGCACATGGTGATAGCCTATAAAATATCTGGGGGCTGAGGAGTCTGCCTCAGTGGTATCCTCGGCAAGTGCTATATGTATATCGGGACGCTGCTCCTTCTCAGGTGCTACCGTTTTCTTTTTAGTTTTCTTCGATGCAAGTTTTTCAGTCTTCACTTTTCTCCCCTGCTGTGCAGAGTCTATCTTTTTAGGAATAGGCGCTGAATAAAAAGTATCTGCCCGTATAAAAAGGCTATCTTTTCCGTTCACCTGTTTCAGTACCGGCTTTATAGTGGCCCATAAAATTTTCTTCTTTTTAAAGTATTCCGCATGCCCACAGTACATGGTGGTATGCTGTGTGGTGTCTATCACTATCACATGCCCGGTTGCGTTACCATAGCCGGTTAGCTTATTATAGTCCAGCTTGTCGCCTTCTATATATTGGTCGTCATTCATTACCGACGAATGGCCCTGAAAGTGTGCTATCTCATTTTTGCTGTCATAGGTACCGTCGCAAGTGTGCAATGTCGATTTGCCGCTTACCAGTACCGAGCATGAATAGAAGGTCACCAGTTTCGAATCTGTGTTATATCCCAGGTCATCTGAGTTGATGTTGTATTCAGGGTCAGTAATAATTACATCATGCGTAAAACGTGCATCCTTTGTATGCACATTGTAAGTGCCTTCATTGCTGGTTACTATCGTGTTTTCATTCTGCAAGGTTCCCCCCTGGGTATACACCCCGATTTTAGTGCCCACGTCATAGGTCAGCTCCTCGCACCATAGCTTGGCTTTGCCATCCGTCAGGCTTACATTGCCTTTCAGGTATGCCAGCTTTTTACTGCTCGTATAGCGCATATAGTCTCCCAGGGCTTCAGTGCCCCCGGGCTGTTCTATTCGTGCATGGCTGAATGCCTCCAGGTTATTGGTGGCCGTATTCATATATACGCTATCAGCAAACAGCAAGGTTTCCCCCTGCTTTAGCTGTACATCACCTATGAATTTGTTAATGGTGCCTGAGTCTGTTGTGATGGATTGAAAAAGCGTGGTGTGGATAATATCAATATTTACCTTCTTCGTAGTGTCCGTCTTCTGGCCAAATGCATGAATACTAAATAACAGCACTGCAATACATAACCCCGTCAGCCTGGTATACCTTAAAATAGCTTTCAATGAGAACAATCCTGTCAATTTAGTATTTAACTATATTTTTTGCGCCTCCAAAGATAGTAAGGATTACAAAACCTCGCTGTCTCGCCATAAAAAAGGAAAGCCGCCAAAAATGGCGGCTATCTCTCTTTTGTTGTCTGTTATGCCCAACTATTTACGAACCGTTACGGTTATTGTTCCAACTTTACCATCTACGCTGCGCAGCACTACAAAGTAGTTGCCACTTGCCAGGCGAGACAGGTCTAATGTTTTGCGGCTTTGGTTCATAGCCACATCCTGCACCATTA
>JBQCEX010000063.1:0-2657 GCA_051959855.1 Flavipsychrobacter sp.
ATTAGTTGAACGATATATACTGAGTATGAAAATAGCGGTTATATCGTATTGTGAACTTTGTTTACCCTTAGTGAGTTATTTAAGAACTACAAGAAATGAGGTAATCGTTTTTTTAGGGTCGCGTAGTATCAGAGATAACGATACGGTTAGCCATTTTCTGGCCAACAGCGGTATTCATTATATAGATCAAAATCAATCTAATCACTCTTTGTATGAGTGGTTAGGTGCCCAGCAACCCCATATTGCCTTTGTAGTGGGGTTTAACCAATTGATTCATTTAGATAAGCTTCCGGCAGGTTTGGAAATCTATAACGTACACTTTGGCCATTTGCCACAGTTTCGAGGGCCTAATCCTGTTTTTTGGCAGTTAAAGAAAGGTATAGCCACTATTGCTATAACCATTCACCAATTAAGTGCACAATATGATGCCGGGCCCATTGCCTGGAAAAAGGAATATCAAAATGAAGAATTTTATAGTTATGGGTACGTACATGAATTGTTTAGTCATTACCTGGTAGAAGGCATAATGCATTTAGTGCAGCAGAAAGAAAACGAAAAGAGTATACCAACAGCAATACAGGAAGAGCAGGAAGCCGGTTACTATAATCACCCTTCCCTGCAAGATGTGCTTATCAACTGGAAAAGGATGAGTGCCTGGGAAATCTGTAACCTGGTAAAAGCGTGTAACCCCTGGAACTACGGAGCCATCACCACTTATAATGGTTTTGAAATAAAAATAACGGATGCTGAGTATAGTTCTTCCAGCAGCGGTTCGAATGAATTACCCGGAACTATTATAGACACCACTGGCGGCATTTATGTTTCCTGTATGAATAATGAATTTATTAAAATCAATATCCTATCGGTAAACGGAACTATAGTGCCCTCCAGGTTTGCTACTCATTATGGCTTTGCGAAGAATCAACAATTTAAAGATGTTTAAAACGATGAAGCATGGATAAACTTTTACACTTTTACAAGCTACCTTTATTAAGCTTAGTGCTGTTATTGAATAGCTTTTATTCCAGTAGTCAAACCACCCTTACGGCAGGTGATATAGCTATTCTGGGTTTCAATGCTGATGACCCTGTTCCTAACCAGCGATGGGCATTTGTTGCGCTTACTGATTTAGCGGCCGGCACAAAAATCAATTTTACCGATGCAGGATATGATGCAACGACCGGCGAGTTCAGAACGGGAGCTACGAATGAAGGCCACATGATGTGGACACTACCTTCCCCCATACAAGCCGGAACCATTATTTATGCTACCAATACAACGATTAATGGTTCAACAACCGGAGTAAGTGGGCAGTTAGGCAATGGCACTACCTTTGGTTTTAGTACGGCAGGAGATCAAATAATTGCCTATCAGGGAACATTGGGTACAGCGGCAGGAGCTACGTTTATCTATGCCATTAACACCGGGCAGGGAAGTTTATACGGCAGTAACGGAAGTTGGCTGCCCGCAGGGAGCGGCGCCTTAGCAGGAGACCAGTTTTCCTATATACCACCGGGCTTAAATGCTACTACAGCGGTGGCGCTAACTTCTAATGTTGGAAACACTTCATCCGGCACCGGCGCCGTAGGATCACCTAACTATGGCTTTGATAATATGTATTATGCCGGTACTTTTACAGGGTATAAATATCAAATTCTGGCAGATATAGCCAATTCCAGTAATTGGGCCGGTGATAATACTACTACTGCCAACATTTCACCTAGTGCAGGTAGTGCTTTCCCAACAGGCACTTTTGTAATTCTTCCTGTTACCCTCATTGCTTTCGAGGTACAACTACAATCAACAAACGTAGTAAAAGTAAGCTGGAGCACGGCTAACGAAATTAACAACAGCTTTTTTGAAGTCCAGAGCAGTGCCGATGGTATTAACTTCTCTGCAATTGGAAGAATAGAAGGCAAACTAAATTCAACTACAACCGAGAATTATAGCTTTATAGATGCTACTCCTCAACAAGGAGTAAATTACTATCGGTTAAAGCAAGTCGATCTGGATGGAAACGTCAAGTTATTTAGTATTAAAAGTGTAACGGTTCCTACTATAAAGTTACAAGTAACGCCTAATCCGGCAATTGATGAAGTAAGAGCGTATTTTGCTGCTGGCCTCTATAAGCAAGTACAATTGGTAAGTGGGTCGGGACAGGTATTAAAGGTTATAATATTAGCGCAAAATGAAACCGAAGCAAGATTTTCCATGTCTTCTCATGCCAGTGGAAATTATTACCTATGCTTCATCGGTAAAGACGGTAGTACAATAGTTAAAAACTTAATAAAAGCTAAAAGCCATTAATTAAAAGCGGGCAATACGTCTTTTTAAATAATACCTTGCCCGCTTTTTTACTACTACCTTAAATAGTACATTTATCATTCTACACTTATTACCCATGAATACGCAACGAAGAAACTTTATAAAAAATAGTTCATTAGCAACTGGAGGACTATTTTTTAGCCCGTCTTTTACAAAAATAGCTGCCTTATTCGGAAAGGCTCCGGAACTTGCCAATGCATTAAATACTATTACCATTTTTCACACCAACGATTTGCATAACCAAATTCAGCCACGCGTGGAGGGCAATTTAAACGGATACGGCGGATTAAAAACTATAAAAGAAATTCTGCAACAAAAAAATGCTCAGGCTA
>JBQCEX010000064.1:0-5571 GCA_051959855.1 Flavipsychrobacter sp.
CGAAACCATTAAGAAATGGCTGGAAGGCAAGGAGCCTAAGAAATTCATCTACGTGAAGGGTAAAATGATCAACGTAGTAGTATAATCTAAACAATGAAAAAGAATAAAATATCACTCATCCTACTTGGATTCTTTATCCTGCTGAGCGCCGCTTTCATGACCTACTTTTACAATGTAAGCCACGAACAAAAGAAGATATTGCCCACTTTAGGTAACCCGGGACATAAGATAGACACTTTTAGCTTTGTGAACCAGGACGGGCGAGTGATAACTAACAAGGATGTAAAAGGGAAGATATGCGTGGTGGAATACTTCTTTGCAACCTGCAAAGGTATATGCCCCAGAATGAATGAGAATATGACTAAGGTATACCAGGCTTATAGAGGTGATACCGGAGTACTAATCCTATCTCATACGGTGGACCCGAAAAAAGATACTGTAGCTGCGTTGAAAGCATACAGCCAGAAATTTGATGCGGACAGCAAACAATGGATGTTTCTAACCGGTGATAAAAAGCACCTGTATGATATGGCACGTTATAGCTACATGGTAACGGCAGTAGATACCGAGGTAGAGGATATACAAAGCGATTTTATACATACCCAATATTGGGTACTGGTAGATGGCGATGGACGCATACGAGGCATGTATGACGGCACAAATATGGGTGCAGTAAACCAACTGATAGGCGATATTGCGGCGCTGAAGAAAGAAAACGAGCAATAGCTACATATACAAAGCCCAACCTAAAAGCAGCCAGCCAATAACGATGAGTGGTGAAGGGATCTTAGTAAAGTAAAGCAAGCTGAAGGTGATTGCAATCACTACGAGATTTGTCCATTCAAATGGCATGGAGCCAAATAGCACTATGCCCGATGCCCAGATAATACCCACAACTGCTGCATTAATGCCTTCCAGAGCACGGAAGATGATAACGTGATGCTTTAAATTCTGATATACCGGAAAAAGAAAGAATAATAACAGTGTGCTAGGCAGGAAGACCGCTGTGGTAGCTAATACGCTGCCTGCTATTTGCCAGCTTGGACCGTAGGAGCTCATAGCCATACCACCAACAAATGAGCATACTGAGAAGACAGGTCCCGGTACGGCCTGCACCATACCATAGCCGGTAAGCAACTGCATAGAGGTAAGCCATGGTGCATGTCCTTGCTTAAGCGGCCTGTTTACAAATTGGTAGAGCATCATAGGCAGTAGTGCCTGCCCCCCGCCAAAAACGATGCTGCCAAAACGGTAAAAGTTTTCGAAAATATTAAATGAGCGCCAGGTAGCACCTTTATGTACCGTTGCCACACTGCTGATAACACCCGCTAAAATGAATATGGCAGCGAAAAGCCAGAGATTGATCCAGTTGATGGGCTTTGGTTTTTCAAGCGCATTGGGGATACGGCGATTGCTGAAATTGCTGACGGTGCCGGCTAATACCAGCAATATCGGGAATACCCAGGGTGAGCGAAATACTATAGTTCCGGCGATACTGCAAAGCATGATGGCCCATGTAGCCAGGTGTTTGACACTGTTGCGCATCATACGTGCTGCAGCGTAGCATACAAACCCCACAGACATGGGCTGTATGAACTTGAACAGGTTTGTTTGGATATCACGGGCATCTATATAAAAAAGCAGGAAAGAAAAGGCCCCCATGATCAATGCAGCCGGGAAAACCCACAGCATAAGCGTAAAAACAGCCAGCGGAATGCCCCCACGCTTCATGGCTATGAGCATTACTGTTTGGGTGGAAGAAGGGCCTGGCAGCATTTGGCAGAAGGCATTGTATTCCAATAGCTCTTCCTCTGTCACGTCTTTTCTTTTTTGTACGAAAGTGCGCACCATCATACCCATATGCCCCTGCGGACCACCAAAAGCGGTAAAGGAGTATAAGGCAACAGCCTTAAGGAAAGGTATATGTCGCAGGAACATGGACGCCGTATCGGTTCAGGCAGGGAAATTAGCGACAAAAAGTGGTAATTCAAGGCGGGACTATAGTATTTTACAAATGATGTTTTGTATCTTGCAGCGCAAATATTTACTACAATGAACCATTTATTATTAGGCGCATTTTACGATAATGTAAATAAAAATGTTGGCCCAACCCTGATGTGGGTATTTATTTTACTGATGGCTATAGAGCTTATATATGTCATGGTAAAATATCTAGGTTCATCTGACGAAAAGTAATTTTTCTTGTCTATCCATAAATTAAATATTGCGAGCATCCGGAAGGAGTATCGCCTTGCTGCGCTTGATGAAGAAATAGCAGGTGATGACCCTATCGCGTTTTTTGGAAAATGGTTTGCTGAAGCAGAAGCATCACAAATAGAGGATGTGAATGCAATGACGCTGGCAACTGTTGACGCAAAAAACCGACCTCACGCTCGCATAGTATTGCTGAAGGGCCTAAGTCAGGATGGCTTCATCTTTTTTACTAATTACAATAGCGGCAAAGGGCAAGACATAAATGCTAATGCACATGTCGCCCTTGTATTTTTCTGGAAAGAGCTGGAACGGCAGGTGCGTGTAGAAGGCATAGTTGAAAAGGTATCGGATGAGGAAAGTGATGCTTATTTCCATTCCCGCCCACCCGGCAGCAGGATAGGCGCATGGGCATCACCGCAAAGCGAAGTAATATCATCACGCAAGGAACTTGAAGACGGCTATAAAAGCTACGAAGAACAGTTCAGCAATGGCGTGATACCCCGCCCGTCAAACTGGGGCGGCTTCCGCGTGTATCCTGAATATATAGAATTTTGGCAAGGCGGTAACAGCAGGCTTCATGACCGTATTCTGTTCACTTTACTTGACAATAAAAAGTGGGCAAAAAGCAGGCTGGCTCCTTAATCCATCAGTAACAAGCAGTTAGGCATTAACCACCTAATAACATCGAAAAGCATACCTGGTAAGGTTTTTCTTTCTACCTTCGATGTCCAAACAATATGTAAAGCAAGTTTTTTGCTTGCTTTCTATAAGCCGAAAGGCGCTTTGAAAGATAGTTTTTCTAAAGAGGAAGGAACGAAAAATTATCTTGTTTCATATAGTAGCAGAGAGAGTCGATACATAAATTCAGAGGCCTGAATTATGTTATTGATTTAAGTAAATTATTATTAATAAAAAGCTACTTTTGTAAAACACTATATCAATGCGCCCACTTACTACTCTCATAGCTATAGCGTGTACAACGGTACTATTTTTTGCATGCAAGGCTCCCCAACGAACGATTTACTTTAGAGATAATGCTCCCAATGATGCATCGGTACAGGTGCAAAAAATTGAACGTTTGAAGGAACCCATTGTACAGCCTGACGATATCCTGGCAATAAGTGTAACGACTATTAGCAGTATTACAGAAAAAACTCCACTTACATTATTCAGCGAAGGCGGAACTTCTTATGGCATTACAGCGACAACAGGCGCTGCAGGACCAGCCATAGGCGCCTCCGGAGGGGGTAATGCATTCCTGGTGGATGCTGACGGGTATATGGACTATCCTGTGCTAGGTAAAGTAAAAGCGGCCGGACTTACCGTAAGACAAGTGAAGGACTTACTGGCACAAAAATTAAAAGATTATGTGAAAGACCCGGTGGTTGAGGCACGTATCATAAACTATAAAGTAACTGTATTGGGTGAAGTGGCCCACCCAGGTTTTGTTGTAGCGCCTAATCAAAAAATAAGCATACTCGACGCACTTGCTGCATCTGGTGATATAACTATAACAGGCAGAAAAGACAATGTGCTGATAATACGCGAAACTGAAGGTACACGTGAGTTTGCACACCTGAACCTGAATAGCATCAACGTATTCAGCAGTCCTTATTATTATTTAAAACAAAACGATATCGTTTACGTACAACCGTCAAGAGTACGTCGTCAGCAATCAAATGACTTCGTTCAATTCTATATGCCGGTGTTCACAACATTATTGTCAACTGCATTAGCCGTGTATGGTATTGTTCAGATAAGTAAATAACCAATTGACCCGTAAAAAGCTTCATGGAAAATAACCAACAATTTTCTAACAGAATACTAAAGCAAATAAACTCATCCTTTGATTTTAAAAGGTTGCTTGGTTCTGTGCTTAGCAACTGGTATTGGTTTGTATTATCCATATCAGTTACCCTAACTGTTGGTTTTTTGTACCTGCGCTACACTACCCCACAGTATGCGGTAAAAAGCTCGCTGCTGATAGACGAAAGTAATAACGGTAATGCTGCCAAAAGCGTACTGAGCAAGCTAGACCCGAGCGACCCGAAGGACAATTCTGTAAATCTGTATAATGAAATGTTCATCCTGCGTTCGCAGGACCTTATAGCCGAGGTGATAGATTCGCTGTCGCTGAATATCAGATATTGGGCCATAGGTCGTGTGAAGGAAACTGAGCTGTACGGAGAATGCCCTATCAGGATCGTATTTGATTCTGCAGGCTATAAAGATGGCTTTACACAGTTCACGGTAAAGCAAGTGGTAGATGGACAATTTGAAATAAAACAAAACGACAATCCACCATACAGAGTCCTTTATGACTCATGGGTAAAGAGACCATTCGGCCGTTTTAAAATACTATACAACAATGGGCCGGATGTGAACAAGGGATATCTTGTAAATACGGAGTTCATAGTAAAGATTGAAAGCCCTGCCACTACTAACCAAAGCGTATTGAATATCTTCAAGGTTACACCAAGTGACGGTAGAACAAGTTTGTTAGACCTTTCTTATACAGACAATATTCGCCAGCGAGGTGTGGACTTCTTGAATGTGCTGATATATTTCTATCAGAAGAAAGAACTGGAAAACATCAATCGCACGGCAGAACGTACCAGGGACTTCATCAATCAGCGCAAGGCAAGCATGATCAGTGAGATTCGAACCATGGATACTATGGTAGAGAATATTCAGCTGAGTAATGACATGATATCGCCTACCACCCAGACAGGAACTTTTTATACTGAGAAAACTTTGTCGGAAGACAAGATGAACCAGTTCATGGCGACGAAAGAAGCTATCAATAGTTTAAAAAGAAGCATTCAGAATAATACCTCGCAGATAATAGCAGGCGTAGAAGTACAGGATCCATTCCTGATAAGCCTTGTTACACAATACAATGAGCTACAGAAAAAACTGGAAGAATATCAAAAGAATTTAGGGCCTGCTAATCCATATATTACTAAAACGGAAAGCGATCTGGCTACTATCAGAAAGCGTGTATTGGAAGCTGCTGACAAAATCATAGCCTCGCTGAATATATCTATTGAGAATACCGCCAGGAACGCTGCCGAATATGAAAGCAGACTAAGAGCCGTGCCAGGTGTAGAAAGCAACATTAAAGATGCCAAAAGGAGTTACGACGCGTTGCAGCAGATATACTTATACCTGTACCAGAAGGGCGTAGAAAACGAAATTTCGGTATATGCAGCAAGCAATAAGTCAAAAGTAGTAGTAGTACCCTATGCCAGTGGTGCACCTATAAGCCCGGTTAGCAAGAATGTGTACAGCATCATGTTTCTGCTGGGGCTGATGATACCTGCATCTTTCCTGGTGATACGCGAAATGCTGAACAAC
>JBQCEX010000065.1:0-3381 GCA_051959855.1 Flavipsychrobacter sp.
TTGCCCGCGGTACATTGGTAAACGGCCAAACGGTGGTGATTACTACTTATAATATTAACATCAATTACGCCGAAATTCCTGTAATGATCAACTATTTTGATAAAAGGAAAAGTCATTTCGGTATCGGTCTTTCTTACGCCCAGCTAGTAAGCAGCACCGAAAACCTTAGCACAGATCCGGTAGTGCCAGTTGATCTCACCAAATATCCTTTCAAGAAAAGCGCGTTGGATTTCGTAGCCGGCGTTCAGTTACACTTATGGCAAGGTCTGTTTTTAAACGTGCGTTTTCAATATGGTATAGTTCCACTACGTACTAATATACCTCCTGATTTTTCACGTGCTACGCAGTATAATAACATGTTTGCTCTGCGACTCATGTACCTGTTCCAATAAGCCTATTTTATCCGCGCTATAGCATCTATTGCTATAGCATTAGGTATTCTGTTCGTAGTATCCGTATGCCAGTTAACTAACACATTTATTGGATAAGCGCCATTCTTCAGGACAATATCACTATTGGCAGGTAAGCTAAAAAATCTATAGGTCTTAGCGTTAATATCTATAAAGTATCCGCCGCAAAATGCACACATAGCATCATCTTCGCCGGTTATAACTCCGTTGCTCTGGTACGGAACTCCTGTCTTTTTGCAGGAAAATAGAATAGCTGCAAACACAATTGCCAATAGGAAGTAAATAGGTTTCATAAATAAGAGTTACTTTATTTTTTGCACAACTTCTATGCCGCTTTTCAATGCTGCCTCTACAGTTCCCATTTCTTTTCCGCTGTATATGGCTTCCCCTGCAAAATAGATGGTATCCTTTATAGGTGTTGACAAAATTTTCCTGGCATTCTCGGTTTCCAGTGTAGCATAACCGTAAGACCCTAAAGTAAATCGTTCAATCGTCCAGTTGGCTATGTGGCTCATTAGCAGTTGAGCCCTCAGTTCCTCAATGCTCATGCTAAATATGTTAGCCAAAGACATCAATCCCAATTCCGTTATCGATTCATCAGATGTTTTCTCCAGTGTCTTTGCCTTTGGCCCGCCAAGCCATCCAGTCAGCACAGTTGATTTCTTGGGGTATTGTGTCCACCAGGTAGGTATTTCCTGGTCAGAAAGTAAAAAGCTAAGTTCTTTCAGACTGCCATGCTGATTGTTTATAGTTTCCCAAAATGCTTCTTTAAAAACAAACAACAGCTTTATAATGCTACCATAGCCCATATCCTGCATGGCCGCACTATATTCAGGTACCTCCGGGGCAAACTTTATTGCGCCAGCCTGCAATACGCCCATCGGTACACATATCACTACTTGCCGGGCAAGATAGCTTTCTTCATTTTCCGTAAATATAGCTATGCGGCCTTCCTGCCAGTGTATTTCAGTCACTGCATTATTAAGCTGTAATTCGAAATCTCCTTTTTCACATTCATTCAGTAAATATTCTATCATCTCACCATAGCCGTTGTCTAATCTGTAGGTAGTTTGTTCGTCCTCGCTTAGCCATTCTTCGCGAAGGGCGGTAGCGCTTGCCCTGCCAGGGTCAGCCGTATCATAGCCCGCAGCGTATCTTCGTATCGATTCCCTCAAACTGCTATATTTATCTTCCCCAAACCACCGCTCCAGGAAATCATCTATTGTTATGTCTTCCTTTAACTCTTTTAGCTTTTCTTCCAGCAGGTCCCAATGCTTTATAAAGTGTTGCTGCCTGCTTAGCTTACCTTCCCGGTATTGCCAGCTCGTTCCAGCCATTTCATGGTAGGGTATTCCACCTTCTTTTAACAGACTCATAGTTGTTTTCAGGTCGCCATGTATGAACTCCGCCCCCATTTCTATGTGTCCGCTTATAGGGTTGTCATAAATGGTATAAGTACGTCCGCCCACACGCTCGCGTGCTTCCAGCAGGCACACTGTTTTTCCTTTTTTTACCAGCTCTCTTGCAGCCATTAACCCTGCGGCGCCTGCGCCTATTATTATTACATCCGTTTCTGCCATAACAAAATCTAAATAACTAAAATCATTCCTGTTACTAGCCTATAAAGTTCAATATTTACTTTTTAAAAGCGCAAGAGTCCAATACTATTATGTGCGTTAATGCGTTATTCTTTCTTTAACTTAGCTGTATGGCACGCGGCCGCATCCCTGTATCAATACTCACTGTGCTGTTAATATGCTTTTATGGATTTTCCAATCCACTTAAGGCGCAGAATACTTATCTCTCCGATGAGTATCGCACCTTCTATGGCGGTCTCGTACTTGGAGCCAACTTTACCCAGGTAGACGGCGATACCTATGAGGGCTATCATAAAGTCGGTTTGAATGCAGGTGGAATAGTTTACGTGAAACTGTCGGATAATATGGGCGTCAGTATGGAAATGCTATACACTCAAAAAGGCAGCCATGCTTTTTCCCAATCCGAATCCCCATATATTGGCAGCTATTTTTCCGAGTATAAATTAAAGCTCAACTATGTGGAAGTGCCGATAATGTTCCATTTTCTCACGTCCCGTAAACTTCATTATGAAGTTGGTGCATCCTATGCACAGCTTATCAACTCAAACGAAAGCCTTTATAGCGACCCTGGAATGGTCATCGACCCCAACATTTATAGTTTCCGCAAAAGCGATATATCTGTTTTGGCAGGGGGCAGCTATCAAATATACAAATGGTGGTTTCTCGAAGCGCGCTTTCAATATTCACTTGTCACCATCCGCGATGCTGCACGTATTCCATTCGGTGGACCGCAACAGTTTAACAATGTAGTTACGCTTCGTCTCGTTCGCTTTCTCAATAAAACAGATCGTTAATACGCTTCCTGAAGTTTTATCTTGGCATGGTCTTTTAAATCTGACTAATAACCATAAAAAACTTCGTTATGAGAAGCTTACTTTATTTGATCGCGATAATCTTATTAATAGGATGGGTATTAGGCGCCTTTGTTTGGAACGCAGGTAATATAATTTACATTCTGCTTGTTCTGGCTATCATCTCATTCCTGCTGGGTGTTATCAGACGCGGCAATGTTTAATAAGAGACTTTACCGTAGAGCTGTTGCCCGGCAATAGCTCTACGAATTTTAATCACACTTAAATCAGCAAAACATGAAAACCGTATTATTAGCCCTGGCAGCCGTTGTGATAAGTACAACCACCATGGCGCAGAATCAATCACATGTAGTAGAAAATAAAACTACTGTGAAACATACTTCTACTGTGCCGCAGAAAGTGCACAACACTTTTAGCAGGCATAAACGCTATACCGGCGTAAAAGTGAAGCATAAGAAAGTAGTAGAGAAAACAGAAACTAAATAATTATTGGGTTATGGCATTAGAGGTAATGCATAATCACGCCAAAAGCCGCTCTTTTTACAGAACGGCTTTTTTAAT
>JBQCEX010000066.1:0-2867 GCA_051959855.1 Flavipsychrobacter sp.
CAATAATTGTTTTATGAAAACAAATACTGAAAAGAAATCCCTGCGAGTGTGGCTGGGCGGCGGAGTGGTAGTTGCCGTAGCTGCTTTAGGATTGATTCTGATGTTCTTTAAGCAGAAAACAGCTCTTGCAAAGGAAACTAATATCAGGGTAAATGAAGTGGAAGAAGGCCCTGTTGTAAAAGCTATGAAGGCTGGTATGACTGCGGGAGATAAAGGGCTTACATTAATTGGTGAGGCAAGGCCTTTTCAAAATGTAACCCTCTATGCAAAGACCAGTGGCTACATGAATAGAATACTGGTAGATAAGGGCGACCAGGTGCGCACAGGACAACTGTTGGCTACCATTGTTTCGCCTGAGGTAGATGAAGCGTATAAAGCCGCGTTAGCAGACCTGGAAAACAAGCAGAAAGTACTGAAGCGCGACCAGGCTTTGCTGCAAAAAGAATACATCTCAAAGGAAGATGAGGAGCAAACAGAGACCTCCGTGAAAATCGCGGAAGCGCAGGTACGCTCGCTTCGTGAGCAGATGGCCTATAAAAATATAGTGGCGCCATTTGCGGGTACCATCACAGCACGCTTTGCTGATCCGGGGGCATTGGTGCAGAATGCTACCAATTCCCAGACAAGCGCACAACCTGTAGTCACATTATCGGAGCTGGATAAGATTAGGGTATATGTATATGTATCGCAAAATGATGCAGTATACCTAAAAGATAATTATCCGGTAACTATCTCAATGACTGAGCGACCTGATGTAAAAATAAAAGCTACGGTGACCCGAATAGCGGGTGAGCTGGACCCGAAGACCAGGATGATGCTGGTGGAAATAGATCTGCCGAACAAGGATAACCAGATAATACCCGGCAGCTACCTGCAGGTGACATTCCAGGCACCTGATAAAAAAGATCTTAGTATTCCTGCTGAGTCGCTGGTGATAAGGGCAGGTAAATACTTTGTGCCCATAATAAATGAAGGCGCTATACACTACCAGCCTGTTACTGTAGCGAATAATGACGGCGTGCATGTTTCTATTTTAAATGGTATACAGCAGGGCGATACTGTTGGTCTTAATGTAAGTCCGGAGCTAATGGAAGGCCAGCGTGTACGGGCACAGTTATAAACAAACTAATACTGAAGAAATTGAAAACAGGATTTATAAAAATTGCGATTACAGTCGGTCTGTTATATGCTGGCCCGATGTGGGCACAGCAAGCTGATGTGAAAGTATTGAGCCTGCAGGATTGCATTAATATAGGGCTTGATCGTTCTACGGCAGTGCTTAAGAATAATAATTATGTAGCCCAGGCCGGAGCTCAGGTATTGGCTGCTTATGGCCAATTTCTACCTAACCTGGTGGCCGGAGCAGGATATAATTATGATCGGGGTAATAACCTTTTTTCGTCTGCCGGTTTTACGGTGGTAAATGAGAGCCGCAGCCAGTTTAATTATCAGCTGGTTAGCAGCCTGAATATATTTACAGGTAACTACAATAATGCTAATGCCAAAGCGGCGAAGCTAAATCTGCAGGCGTCAAACCTGACACTGGAAAGGGCAAAGCAACAAATAGAGCTGGATATTACACAGGCTTATCTGCAAGTAATACTAGATAAGAAAATTGTGGCACTGGACAGTGATAACCTGGCTACCTCGCTAAAAAGAGAGGAGCAGTTGACTATGCTTACAGATGTGGGACGCAAGGCGAAAACTGATCTATACCAGCAGCAAGCACAAACCAGCAGCGATAAACTACTTCTGATAAATGCGCAAAGCAAGCTGCAAAATGATAAGATAGCATTGTTCCAGCGGCTGCGTATAGACTCAAGCGATAATTATGATGTTGCAGATATAGCTATAAATGATAACCCTGATGCATTGCACTACGGCAATAAAGATATGCTGGTGCAGACTGCGCTGAAAGACAGGGTTGACCTGCAATCGGCGGATCTGAACGTAGCGGCGGCGGACTGGAATATAAAGAAGTACAGAAGCGGCTATTTGCCTACTGTAAGTCTTGCAGCGGGGCTGTATAATAACGGTGCCTATTTTAATAGCCTGGCTATAAACGGCTCTGATGCCAAGCCTACCGACCAGATACCTGTACCGACCCAGCTTTATAAGTACACTTACGGCATAGCAGGGATCAATGCAAGCTGGAACATTTTTGACCGGTACTACACTAAATCAAACGTGAAAGTAGCGAAACTGAATGCGGATAATGCACGGATAGATAAGCAGGATACGGAAATAGGAATAGTTTCCAGTGTGAAGCAAGCATATAATGACTATAGGAACGCTGTGCAGCAAATGGAAACGGTAGATAAAGGGTTGATGGCTGCGCAAAAGGCTTACGAGGCTGTAAATGGTAAGTATAAAGAGGGCGCGACAGACTTTATTACAGAAGCCAACGCACAATTGGTATTGCTGCAGGCAGGCCAAAGCAAGGTGCAGGCTTCTGTAAATATGATGTTGCAAAAAAAAGTAATAGACTACTATGTTGGCTCAAACTTGTAAAGGGCGGTGATATATAATAAAAATGCCTGCTGTGAATACAGCAGGCGTGTCAAAACAAAAAATAAAAAACACAAACCGCTGTCAAGATAGTTAAAAAATAGGTTTTGAGTGTTTGAGTTATGAAAAAAACAGGGGCTTTTTAGCCCTTGTTTTGCTTTTAGGGTGGCTTTACCCACTCTTATTATTTCTTAATTGCTTGTTAACCAGTTACAAACCTGCCGTTAACACCTGCTAAAAAGTTTTCAAGTCTTGTAGGCCGCCGCATCTTTGTGTCATCAAAGCAAACAACAACAAACTCAAACAAAATTTAAAACACAACCAAAAACATTCATAAAATGAAAAAGATCGTAATCATC
>JBQCEX010000067.1:0-5751 GCA_051959855.1 Flavipsychrobacter sp.
ATTTACCGGAAATTTCCGTTTTTTTCCGCTGATGGAAAATATAATATGATGGCCTGACGTATTGTTGCAGGTAAAATTTCCGGCGGAAAGAAACTTTACCGACCGGAAAAATGGGTTTACAGTATGTCAAAGAGCGTTGATGTATCCTTAGCGAGTGGACACACCCTGACCCCTCTCAAGAGAGGAATGTTGTGCAAGGTACTATTACTGTAATGCGGTTTCCTAGAAAACATATCCACATCAGGAATTAAAAAATTCAAAATGAAAAATTAAAAAAGCGATGTTTGAAAGCGTAGCGTTGCGCTGTTTATAATAGGAATAAAAAAATCTGA
The DNA here is from genome assembly GCA_051959855.1 of Flavipsychrobacter sp. GTDB lineage: Bacteria > Bacteroidota > Bacteroidia > Chitinophagales > Chitinophagaceae > SZAS-30. The sequence goes on from JBQCEX010000067.1 coordinate 333, forward strand.
AAAAACCCGATCGTTTTGTTTTACTGGTTCGTCAAAGACTAAACTTTAAAACAAAATGAAAAATCTGAAAGACAAAGTAGCGGTTGTATTTGCCGCAACGGGAGAAATTGCAGGAGCTGTAGCACGTGCTTTTGGTGAGCATGGCGCAAAGGTATATGTAACCGGACGCAGGCTAAGTGCCTTAGATGAACTGGCACTGGAAATAAAAGCGAATGGCGGCGATGCAACAGCTGCCAAAGTGGACGCACAGAATGAAGCCGAGATAGACGCTTTTCTAAAAAAAGTAGTGGCAGCTAACGGCAGGCTGGATGTTGTATTTAATGGTATAGCAGTTGAATACGAGGAAATGGGCGGTCGCCCGCCGGCACTGCAAGCCACGTTTGAACAGTTTATGGCGCCGATGAACAAACTGTGTGGCTCACAATTCCTGACATCGAGAGTGGCAGCGAAATATATGATGGACAGCAAATCGGAAGGAACGATCTTACTTTTAACAGGTGCTATGTCGCGTACCAAAATACCAAACCTGCTAGGCATTACTGCTGCAAGTGCTGCCATTGAAGGAATGACCCGCGTGATGGCCGCTGAGTGGGGTGCAGCAGGTATAAAAGTTACCGGCATTTGTCCCGGAGCCATTATGGAGACAAAACGGATATCCGGCTGGATAGATGGTTTTGCCAGCGAGCATAACATACCTAAGGAACAGATAGTGGCCCAGTATAAAGCGTTTGACATACTGAAGATAAGCCCAACCCTAAAACAGGTGGGTGAAACAGCAGCATTCCTTGCATCTGAAACCGGCGTGGTGTTCAACAGCCATATAATAGATGTGGACTGTGGCAAGCTGAATATGTTATAGTACATTAGCAGTTGCAGCGCGCCGTGGTGCGCTGCAACTTATTTTACCTTGTTACATAAACTGAACGTATGGAAAGGGAGGATGTCCTAATGCTGGCAACAGGTGGTGATATAAATGCATTCCAAACATTGTTTGCCACCTTTCAAAATCAATTGAAATCGTACCTGTACCGGCTAGTTACGGACCGCAATGATGTGGATGACCTGACGCATGATACCTTTATAAAAGCTTTTTCTAAAATAGCGAGCTTTAAGCAGGAGGCGTCATTGAAAACCTGGGTGTTCCAGATAGCGACCAACCTTGCTTACGACCACCTGCGAAAATTGAAAAGATGGCAGACAGATGCACAGGACAGGGGTGCAGACCTGGCCATAGGATCAGACGAGGTGAGGAGAGTGTTCTGGATGGCGCATGACACTTCGCCGGCAGGGGCCTATGAGATGAGGGAACATATTGACTTTTGCTTCACCTGCATCTCAAAGACATTGCCGATAGAAAACCAGGTGGCACTGATACTGAAAGACATCTATGATTTCCAGGTGAAGGAAATATGCCTGATACTTGGCAAAACAGAAGGCGTGGTAAAGCACCTGCTAAATGATGCACGCAGTGTGATGACAGACATTTTCGAACACAGGTGTGCTTTGATCAATAAGAATGGCGTGTGCCACCAATGCAGCCATATAAATGAGATATTCAATCCGAAGCATGACCAGCAGGCAGAGCTGATGAAACTGGACCTGGTGAAGGGCTCAAAAAAATATAACCGCGATGAGCTTTTTGCTTTGCGTACTGTATTAGTAAAGGCCATTGATCCGTTGCACGCTGAAGGTACTGACCTGCATGAGTCTATAATGATGTGTGTGCGAACGGCTGTTGGTGAGAAAAGTGATTATTTTGATTTGAGTAAGGATGGAATGTCGTAGATTCATTTAGTCTGTGATTGTACAGCGCGTGTTCATACTTTTCTTGGGCGGAAAAGAAAAGTATGCAAAAGAACGCCGCCGGAAAAAAAAGCTTCCTTTTTTCCGGTTGGTGCTACTATGAACGACAGTGCTACTGCGCTGCCAGGCTAATTAACTCCGCCTATTCGGATAGCTGACTGTTGGCCGGAATTTTCATTAATGTTTCATTTAGCGCATGCAGACTATTTTTTGCAGCTAACTTTGTGTGATGATCAAAATAATCCAGATAATTCCAGGTAATACGCTTCCTGGTACTACGGTTATTTACAAAAGATTTTGAAGGACTGACACCCATAATATTGCCTTGCTTTATCAGCTCTCCATGCCGTGTCACTTTATAGGATATTGAAACATTATAATCATCTGAAGTAATGAACTGCTTGGCGATGATTACATAGGCTACGATAAAAATAGAGGCATCAGTACGGCTATGATATGTGAACCGGTGCGGTAAGGAATCTATGGTAATCTCTAATTTGCAGCCCTTTAGATTTGTTAATAGCTCAGAAGAGTCTGCATATACGGCATTACTGAAAATACGAGCAGGAATACCCGGATTTAATTCGCACTTGTAGCTTTCATTAATTGCCCAGTATAAGATGGCCGGAATACAATAGTTTTTACCCTTTGCTATTTTTACTGTGGAGGTAAATCCTGCGCTGTGCGGGTACAGTATTTCAATTTGCGAATTGTTACGAACGAATGTGTTTGTATCCTTATAATAGCGATTTACAAATGAGCCATACTTTTTAGGGCCAATACAGGAAGAGAATGTTGCAACGACAGTTGCAATGATCAATAGCTTTTTCATGAGGCAAATTTCAAAAAGGCATAAATTGTTATTGAACTAACTTCTTACTATACGCAGCTTGGCGTAGTTCAGCATTATTTTTTTGAGGCCGTGGCCCTGGCCAAACGCTATGGTGGCTATACGATTATTTACGCCGCCTTCTATTTGCGTGATCTTGCCAAAGCCAAATTTCTGATGCTCTACCTGCATACCTACTTCCATTTCCATTACATTATCAGCCTTAAAATCAGATGCGGGTTTATGCTCTGCGGGCTTTGACTGTAATTTGTCTGCCAGCTTTTTGAGCGAAGGAACCCTATCGAATGACTGATTGAGCAAATTTCCAAATGTGCCGCCTGCACCAGATGAGGGCTTGTTAGACATGCCTGTAAATGTTTTATCCAGGTGCTTTTCAGGTATCTCCTGCAAAAAGCGGCTTGGGTCATTTTGTATCAGGTTGCCGAAACGGTAACGGGTATTAGCATAACTGATCCACAGGCGTTCTTTAGCACGTGTTATCACCACGTAGAACAAACGCCTTTCTTCTTCCAGCGCTTCGCGGTCGTTCATGCTCATCTGGCTTGGAAAAAGATTTTCTTCCAGACCGACAGCAAATACACATGGAAACTCCAGCCCCTTTGCCGCATGTATGGTCATCAGCTTTACGGTGTCTGCATTCGCGTCACTATTTTCATCAGCATCTGTAAGCAAGGTTATTTGCTGCAAATAGCTACCAAGGCTTTTTTCCCTTAACTCCCCTTCTTCATCAGGTGTTTCTGTAAATTCTTTTATTGAGTTCAGCAGTTCCTGTATGTTTTCATATCGTGCTAATCCTTCCACGCTTTTATCATTATACAGCTCTGCCACCAAGCCTGTGTGCTTGCCTACTGCAAAGGCTACATCATAGGCATTTTGTTTTTCAAGCATAGTCTGAAAACTGCGGACCATTATCACAAAATTCTCTATGCTATTAGCCCCTGTTCCTTTTACAGGATTCAGCTCAGGGTTAGTGATCACATCCCAAAAGCTAACATCAGCCTCGTTGGCACGCACCAGTATTTTCTCGATGGTAGTTTTACCTATGCCACGCGCAGGATAGTTGATAATACGCTTCAGGTTTTCTTCATCCTTTGGATTAACCACTACACGCAGGTACGCAAGCAAATCCTTTATTTCCTTACGCTGGTAGAATGATGTGCCGCCCACCAGCTTGTAAGGTATGTTGAGCCTGCGCAGGCTTTCTTCAAAGGAACGGCTTTGGGCATTGGTGCGGTACAGCACAGCAAAATCCTTATTTGCATAATGATTGCGCAGTTGCTGCTCCTTAATAGTGTCCGCCACAAAACGGCCTTCATCATTATCTGTGAGTGTGCGGACCAGCGTTATTTTTTCACCTTCCTTATTTTCAGTCCACAGCTCCTTAGGTATCTGGTTGCGGTTATTGCTGATAACATTATTCGCTACATTTAATATATGCTGTGTACTGCGATAGTTTTGCTCCAGCTTCACCACCCGCACATCTTCATAGTCGTCCTGGAACTGGAGAATGTTCTGTACCGTGGCGCCGCGGAATGAATAGATACTTTGTGCATCATCCCCCACCACGCAAATATTCTCATGCACGGCACCCAGCATTTTTATAATAGCATACTGCGCCAGGTTAGTATCCTGGTACTCATCAATAAGTATATAACGGAACTTATGCTGATACTTAGCCAGTACATCAGGCAGGCGTGTAAGCAGCACATACATATTAAAAAGCAGGTCGTCAAAATCCATTGCCCCATTGCGGAAGCAGCGCTTTGCATAGCTTTCGTATATATCCCCCATCAGCGGGCGGTTGCTGCGGGCATCCTCCTGCTGTATATGACTATCCATCTTATAAGTCATGGGATCTATCAGGCTATTTTTAGCGGCACTGATACGGTTATATACATAACTGGGCTTATAATGCTTATCGTCCAGCTGCATATCGTTAATGATGCCCTTTAAAACACCTTTGGCATCATCAGTGTCATATATAGTAAAGTTGCTTGGATAACCCAGCTTGGTAGCTTCTGCACGTAAAATGCGTGCGAAGACAGAGTGGAAAGTGCCTATATATAAGTTACGAGCTTCTGTATTGCCCAGTATATGCTCCACACGTTCCTTCATTTCGGCAGCAGCCTTGTTAGTAAAAGTCAGTGCCAATATATTAAACGCGTCAACACCCAGCCTCATGAGGTGGGCTATACGTGTAGTAAGTACTTTTGTTTTACCGCTGCCGGCACCCGCTACTATCATTAGCGGCCCATCTATATGCTCTACTGCCTCACGCTGTTGCTCATTTAAGCCCTTCAAGTAATCTTGCATGGGTGCAAATTTACACAATAGCAAGCGTCATTTCTAAAACAGGTACCGGAAACCGATGAATTAACCGGCAATTTGTTCTTTCATGTGCCTGGCAGCCTTCCCGGCCTTCTTTTTTAACTTGTCGGTGCCTTTTTCGACCTTGCGGCGCATAATAAGAGCCCTGTTCTCAACCAGTAACCCTATTATCATTCCCGCAGCTGCGTAAGCCAATAATCTTGATGTTTTCATAATAGTAAATTTACTAACATTATGTATGAAGGAATAAACAATAGAATTGTGCCATAGTGCTGATAACTATTCCATATAATACAGACATAAGTCAAATCCTTAATTTTACTTTATGAGCCAAAAGACTAATATCCCTACACTCTATGAATGGGCGGGCGGTAAGGAAGTGTTTGAAACACTTACAGAGCTGTTTTATAAAAAAGTGCTAAAAGATGAACTGCTGGA
>JBQCEX010000068.1:0-2702 GCA_051959855.1 Flavipsychrobacter sp.
AGTAATGCTGCTGACAAGAACGCCATTGCCGGCTGCCGGCAGACTATCTGCTGCACCAGTGTATAGCTATTTAGGCGGTCTTATTATAGCTGTATATGTAGTAGTGATCACTATCATCACACCCAGGATAGGCGTAGGCAGCGCAATAGGACTTATTGTAACAGGACAAATACTTTGCGCAGTGTTTATAGATCATTTTGGTTTGCTGCATGTTGCGGTGAGACATGCAGACATCAAACGTATTGCAGGCGTACTGATGATGATAGGTGGCATATACTTAGTAATGAGCAGATCGAAATGACAAACTAAAGCTGAGTATTATGATTCTTCTCAGCGTGGATAAATGATTTCTCTCATCATTTTGCTGCTGATGTAAACCGCATTATTGCCTACATTTGCAAATAGGCAATGAAAAAAATTATCGCCATAGTATTATTGTTTGGTGTTTTGATACAAAGCATGAATAAGCTTGTGGTGATATTCAATTACCAATTGAATAAAGATTACATCTCCAAAAATCTTTGTGAGAACAGGAACCATCCCGAGCGTAAATGCTGTGGTAAATGCTACCTGAAAAAGCAATTGAATAATACTGAAAAGGATAATAATAAGAACAAAACAGATGAGCGTTTTGGTGTAGATTATTTCATCAGTTATTTCTCCTTCGTGCCGAGACCGCAATATCCCGAAGCAGAAAATATAATAATAGCTGGCTTAAAGCCACAGCTTTATTCTTTTAATCCACTTCTTTCTGTTTTCCATCCACCGAAGGTTTAGGGTTTATTTATTGTTGTGCCATGTACTGTAATGTGCAGTATATAGCTATGGCGTGTTGTGCAGTATAGCGAACAGCCTGATCATACAAAATAGAACCTGAAAATTTTTTAAGATGAAAAAGCGCATCACTTTTCTGATGGCCTTCTTCAGCGTAGCTGTATATAGCTATGGGCAGGAGGCAGCAAGTAATGCAGCAACTGTAAATGCCGGAACCGAAACGGGGAAGGTATGCAGGGACTGCTGCAGAAAAGATGGTAATATACCACTGGGTGTAATGAACGCCCATATACATGCAAAGCATGAATGGATGCTTTCTTATACCTATATGGACATGTATATGAAAGGAAATAAAATGGGCACTAACAGCGCCAGCGATGATGTAATATATAAGAACTATACAATGGCACCCGAAACAATGAGCATGCAAATGCACATGGTGATGCTGATGTATGGGGTGACAGATAGACTGACCCTAATGGCAATGGGCGGTTACGGTGTAGATAACATGAGCATGAACATGAGCAGCGCTATGATGAGCATGCCGGGCATGAACATGGCTACAGGTAATATGACTATGACATCTACATCCTCAGGCATTGCTGATACCAGGATTTATGGGCTGTATAATTTTATTGATTCAAGGAAAAGCAGCCTGATAGGCAGCCTGGGCATAAGCCTGCCCACAGGCAGTATAAAGGAAACGGGTACTACCATGCTGGGTGAAAACCAGCGCCTGCCCTACAGTATGCAAATGGGTACAGGATCGATAGGCATATTGCCTGACATAACATACCTGCACAAAGTTGGCTTGTTTTCGTATGGTGCTAATGCCGGAGCAATGCTGAATGTGAATGATAATTCACTGGGTTATCGCATAGGCAATCAGTATCACGCTACCGCATGGGGTAGCTACCAGTTCCTGCCATTCGTCAGCGGCTCACTACGGGCAGAGGGTATTATGCAGGATAAAATATCAGGTTCAGATGCTGAGCTGGATAATTTTGTGTACCAGGAAAACGACCCGACTACACATACTGCGAATTATGGTGGTAAATGGCTGAATATGTATGTAGGGCTGAATTTTCATACTACATGTGGGCCATTAAATCATTTCACCCTGCTGGCTGAATATGGTATACCTGTATATCAAAACCTGAATGGGGTGCAAATGGCATTACACAATAACCTGCTGGCGGGATTGTATTATTCATTTTAACTACACCGCATGCGCATAAAATAATTAGCCTGCATAAGGCTGCATTGCGGTGCATTCATTTCAATTAAAAAAAACATGAAAAAGATATTTTCAATAAGCATGCTGAGTCTTTCGATAATTAGTGTCTTGATAAGCTCTTGCAAAAAGAATAATGATAACGGTACGCCTGCAACGGGCACTGTGTATATTCACCTGCATACGAATATTGATACCAATGAGCTCGATAGCAAAACCCAGCTATACAGTGATGGTAATGGCAGGCAATTCTCATTGTCTGCAGCACAGTTTTTCATTTCAAACTTTAAGCTTGTCAGCGCAAATGGTACAGTGGTAAGTATAGCAAACGCACGTATATTGAAGAGCATTGACAGTGAACAATACCTGGTGGGCAATGCGCCTATTGGTACCTATACCTCTGTTACATTTGACGTAGGGCTTGATGATGCTACCAATGCTATGAACCCTGCTGCATTTACTACATGCGGTTATACATCTAACTCTTCTATGTGGTATGGGAATACAACACAGGGTTATATGTTCATGAAGTTGCAAGGCACGGCTGATACCACTGCAACGCAAACAGGAACAAACCTGGTGCCATTTTCTTATGAAATAGCTACAGCTGCTAATCGCAAGACTGTTAGCACAGGTTCTCGCGGCACCGGGGCTTTCTCCTCATATCCGGTATATACATTACTAAAAGATGGAG
>JBQCEX010000069.1:0-2282 GCA_051959855.1 Flavipsychrobacter sp.
AATGTCAATTCAAATTGGCTTAATACTGGGAATCTTGATCCGCGATATAGAATATTTGCAGGTATTGGCGCTGAAGTTATCAGGAGAAATCAGGATAAGTATATGGATATTGCCTGGCAGCAAGTAGGGGCAGTCATAGAAGCCAATAAAGCCATAATGCGCATGCAGGCAGCCATGGAAGCAAGTGCAGCTATGCATACTAAACATATAGTTTCTCTTAGCGATGAAATGGTGCTAAATACATCTGCGTCTTTGCATACAAAGGTTAAGATGTCTACAGAGACAGTGTATAAAAATATTGCTGATAGTGCAGTGCCCAATAGTGTTTTTTCAGGAGCATTCAGAAGAATGACTGCGCCAGGTGCAACAATGATGAGGGCAATGGACTTGAGTGGTTCTCCGGTGACTACTGTTGCTTTGATAGATGATCTGAATTCTGGCATTGCTACTATAGCGTCTGCCTATACCGCCCCTGCAGGCATGATCGCTTATACTATTTGGCCATCTAGTTCTCTGACGCCGGCGTTTACTTCCAGTGTACCTACTTCATCCAGTTTTGCCATATCAGTTCCAGGTTCCCCGCTCCCTGCCTTCACCCCTGGCCCGTTAAGCCCCTCTGCTACTGCTTTTGTTACGTCTGTTGTTAGCCTTCATGCCACTATATCATCCCTTCCGGCATATACATATACTACTGGCCCAACTTTAAATATATCCGCTGTGGCCACCGCAATAAGAACAGGGACAGATCCTAGAGTTACTGTTCTGAATTATGCGCAAAGTGTTATTTCAAGCACTGCTGCAGTAACAAATGTAGTTACCCCAATAACAGCAATGGATTTGATATTAGCAGCTCCTAAGATCGATTTGTTTATGTATAAGGAGCTGGCTGCATTGTCTACAGAATGGATAATGCCTGGTTTAAACGGCATACCGGATAACTCCATGAACCTGCTTCAAATGGACCAGACTTATATTGAGGCATTTATGCTTGGATTAAACCATGAAATGGCAAGGCTACTATTATGGCGTGGTTATCCCACCGATCAAAGGGGTACATGCTTTTCATTCTTCTGGGGGTATGAAAATGTTTTTAATGCTGCTTCATTAACCAGCACAGATCTTGATGATTATAAGGACATTTACCCGATTAACCAATGGAGAACACCGCTGTCTTCTCATCCTATTGCCGGACCGCTTAGCCATTTAGGTGAAAATACTCATAGGCCGGGACTTAATATAAGCAATATGCTTGTGCTTACTATAAGGGGGGAATTGCTGCGAAAATTTCCGGGTACAATAATTTATATGCAGGAAGCTTCATGGCAGTTAAAGGATAGTCCATCAGGACCTACTGACTATAACTATAGTAAGCCGAGAATACTAAATACGGGCACAACACAGTATCCTTCAATCGGCACTACACTTTATCCAATCTTTAAAGCCTCCCTTGATCCCGATATTTATTTTTTAGGATTTAACATTGATACAGCAACTGCTAAAGGGGTGATGAATAGCCCTACCCAGCCCGGATACTTTTTTGTATTCCAGGAAAGAGCAGGCGAGCTGAAATTTGGAGCAGAAGAACCAGTTGCGGGTACAACATATAATTATAACGTACAAAGTCCATCAGGCACATCCTTTACTTCATGGAATGATTTGAATTGGGGGAATATTTTGCCTAGTCCATCTACAGCCGGTATGATTGATGTCACTACTCCATTAGTACTCAATCTTGATAATCCGTCAACAAACCCGGATTCCGTAGAATGGGCAAGGAATTCAGCTTCAATGGCTTATTCATTGCAAAGGCTTCCAATTAAGCTCAATGTACATGCAAATACATTAATGCCGTAAATTGTATGAAAAAATGTACTATGAGAACCATTTTAAAATTTATCGTGTTATTAATTCTGTTTTTACCAGCAACAACTATTGCTCAAAAACCAGGTACTGTTAAGTATTATTCAAAAATCAGCGCTGCTGATACGTCATTGGGACACAGTATAACCTGGCGTTTAGCATTAAGTGTATGCCAGATCCATGATATGGATGGCGATAGCGTTAACGAACTTGCTGCTAGTTCAGCCTTTGGACATGGTGGATTCGTCTATCTATTCAAGTTGAATAAAAGCGGTAAAGTGAAATCATATACCGCCATCGGAGAAGACAGTAGCGGCATGAAAGGCTATTTGCCTACAAATTTTCAGGGTTTTGGTGGTGCAATAGCTGATATGGGCGACTTCAACGGTGATGGTATAGATGAAATGGCAGTAGGTGATATT
>JBQCEX010000070.1:0-4678 GCA_051959855.1 Flavipsychrobacter sp.
GCACTTTGGGCTGCCATGCACTTTGTTTCATAACCTTAATAACACATTCATACAAAAGCCGCTGAAAAAAATCAGCGGCTTTTAATTTTGGCATATTAATTGTCAGTTATATATTTATTCTGAAATACCCCTTATGATTAAATATATCCGCAATGTTTTATTGCTGTTAGCAATTGCCATAACTCCAATCACGGCATTCGCTCAGCACGATGAAATAGACGTAAGTGTGGGAACACTCAATTCCACTGAGATCTTTAGCATTAACGATTGGCTTTTAGGTTACGACTTTCGCCCCGCACATGCCGTGCCTAACTATTTTGCCTCTTACAAGCATTACTACCACAACCACATCAGTTTCGGCTTCACCGTTGGTTGCTTTTTCGATGAAGGACAGAATAAATATATAGAACACTTTTTCAGCGGTTCAGACTATGTTATGGGCACTTATAAACGCAGGTCAATTGTTATCGCTCCTGAGGCCAGCTTTCCTTATATCATCAGGCATGGATTTAAATTTTATGCACTCGTGGGTGTAGGATTACGTGGGTCTTCAGAAGAATATACATATTACCCTACAACGCGGTATTATTCCCAGGGTGATCAGCAATTGTTTATTCCTACAGGGCAAATCACCCCTGTTGCAGTTCGTTTTGGAACTAAGGTTGGTGGCTTCGCCGAACTTGGCTGGGGCTATAAGGGTATAATTAATCTTGGGCTATTCTGTAAACTATAGCTACGATGAAAAAGGTACTTTTTATAATTCTTACCCTGTTTGTTGCAGCACGCGCAACTGTTTTTGCCCAGGATAACGAAATAAACATCAGCGCCAACCTCGGCAATGCTACTATGATTTCTAATGGTGGCGCCGAAGATTTTCTTACTGGCAATGAGTTTCACTCAACCAGCATTTACTTGAGCTACTTCTTAACGCTCAAACATCATTTCCCGAATAATATGGCTTTGTCACTTACTGCTGGCTTTTTTAGCGACAAAGGAGATTTTAGTTATAGAGAGGAGAGTGAGTCTTATAGGGTCGGCCCTTACACCAGGCGCTCCTACATTATCTCTCCCGAATTTGAAGTTCCATATTATACTGCACATATTATCTGTCTATATTCAATCGTAGGACTAGGCATACGCTCTTCCTATGCAGATATTCAAGACATTTCACATCCTTCCTTCTCCGGTGGGGATCATCCTGTACCACATACCATCACACCAGCCCTCCAATACACCCCTATAGGTGTTCGTGTCGGCAACCGTTTTGGTGGCTTCGCCGAACTTGGCTGGGGCTATAAAGGCATTATCAATCTTGGCTTATTCTATAAAATATAAACATCCGATATGAAAAAACTACCCGCACTCATCGCTTTTGCAGCACTCTTTTTTGCAAAAAGCTCCTTCGCGCAGCGCAACGAATTCGACGCCAGCATCAATGTTGGCAATGCCACCATTGTGTCCAATGGTGGGTTTGAAGAATTTTGGAATGGCAACAATTTCGTTTCAAAGAGTTTTTCACCCTCATATTTTCTTTCCGTCAGGCACTTTTTTTCCAATCGTTTTGGCTTGGGTCTCACATTCGGCTATTTTGCCGATCATGGTGACTACAGTTATTTTGAACGAAGTGACGAATATTACCGCGGAAGTACTTACACACGCAGCTCTTATATCATTGCTCCTGAAATCACGATAGGCTATCTTACACAGCCGGGCTTAAAACTGTATATGTTAGTCGCCATGGGTGCTAGAATATCATCTGCAAACATTGACATATCCGGCAATACATCCTATGGCCGTCCGGAGCCCAATGTCATCATCCCCGCCCTCCAATACACGCCCATCGGTGTCCGCTTTGGCTCCGGCATTGGTGGCTTTGCAGAGCTGGGTTGGGGCTATAAGGGTATAATAAATGCAGGCTTCTTCATGAAGTTTTAAATTTTTTTTAGCCTTTTGTCCAGTTCTTAATCTTTAATTTGTCTTACTGTTTTAAAACCATTTAAAACTTAAGCAACATGAAAGATTTTCTTCTGATATTCAGGGCCGACTATGATAACTCAGCTAACTTTTCGGCTGAAGAAGCCCAGGCTATGACCAAGCGCTGGATGGACTGGATAGGCAGCATCGCTGCACAAAACAAGCTCAGGGACCGTGGCAACCGCCTCGAAAATGCAGGCAAGGTGCTGCAGCCTAACAACGTTATTACAGATGGTCCTTATACCGAGGTTAAAGAGGCTATAGGCGGTTATTCCATCATCACTGCCGATTCGCTGGATGAAGCAGTGGAAATAGCCAAAGGCTGCCCTGTATTTATTAGAGGGGGCAAGGTAGAGGTACGCCCCATCAGTGTCATGGCTTAATCCCATCATTATAAACCTGGAGCCTTTGTAATATTGCAAAGGCTTCCTTTCTATGGCAGATAACGAGCTCATACCGCATTTGTTTCGTACAGAGTACCGCAAGATCATTGCAGTACTATGTAAGTATTTTGGCTTTACGAATATCGAGATAGCTGAAGACATAGCTGCGGACACATTTCTCTCTGCTTCCGAGCTTTGGGGTATGCACGGCCTCCCGCAGAACCCTGTTGCATGGCTTTATACAGTAGCGAAGAATAAGGCTAAGAATCTCTTGCAGCGCGAATCATTGTTTGCTCAAAAGATTGCGCCCGACATTAAGCACAGCAGTTCCACCGTTGCCGACATCGATATAGACCTTTCTGAAGCTAACATCAAGGACAGTCAATTACAGATGATCTTCGCCGTCTGTCATCCCGCTATCCCTGCCGAGGCGCAGGTAGGTCTTGCCCTGCGCATTCTCTGTGGCTTCGGTATCACTGAGATCGCCAATGCGTTCCTGAGCAATAAGGAAACGATCAACAAGCGCCTGCTGCGTGCAAAAGAAAAGCTGCGCACAGAACAGGTAAAGATTGAAATGCCACCGGCCACGGAAATAGACAAGCGCCTGGAGTCCGTACTCACTACCTTATATCTCTTGTTCAACGAAGGTTACTATTCCGCCTCTGGTGATACATCCCTGCGTGAAGATCTTTGCTTCGAGGCTATGCGGCTCACCTTCTTATTGCTCGACAACATGCAAACCAATACCCCACCCGTCAATGCACTCATGGCGCTCATGTGCTTCCAGGCCTCCCGTTTCAAAGCCCGCATGCAGGAAGGCGAAGCTGTACTCTACGACGATCAGGACACTGCTCTCTGGGACCACGAGCTCATCGCACGTGGCAAGTTCTACCTCAATCTTTCATCAGTCGGCAATATCGTTTCTAAATACCACCTCGAGGCCGGCATAGCCTATTGGCACACCCAAAAAACGGATAGCCCCGACAAATGGGAACAGATTCTGCAACTATATAATCATCTGCTCATTATTGAGTACTCCCCCATGGCCGCCCTCAATCGCACCTATGCCCTGGCAAAAGCGAATAGCAAACAGGAAGCCATCACAGAAGCCGAAAAATTAAAGCTCGAAAACAACCACCTCTACCACGCCCTCCTCGGCGAGCTATACACAGGTATAGACAATACAAAAGCTGCAATGCATTTCAATAAGGCCCTGCAGCTAACGCAATCAAGCACTGATAAAAATATCCTTTCTAAAAAGATCGGTGAATTATCTGCCTAAGAAAAGTATTAAAAAATTTTCTGCGCTATGTTATTGTTAGCTCTGCAAGATTCAATTGTGCATTAGCAAACTGTTGCGTCCAAAAGCCATGAAGTTTGCCATTCTTATAAGTTAGCTGTTGGCTTCTTATTTCTATAATTCGTTGCTTTGCTAAATTACTTAGCGACTTTATTGCGGCTTCTCTGCTATCCTTGTCTATTCGTTCTAAAAGCCTTTTAGGTATATGATGTGCTTTCAACCTTCCATCGCCTCGTTTATCATTAAAAACGAAATCTCCGTCATCTTTAGTAATTTTAAATAGATCCTTCAGTTGTGCAGTATCTAATACAAGGAAACCTTTTTGATATGCTTTCTCACCTATAGGTATTTGCTGATCCTCAACCAGTAGTAAAATGCCATTTTCATTTAACAAACTTGATACTTCACCATCCTTTGCAAACAATTTTAGCCAATCCTTAGGATCTATTTCGTGTAGAACATTGCACATTAAAACAATATCAAAACTGCCCTTATCTTCTACTGATAACAACTCATTGATATCATTAAAATATCTGCGTTCTTTACCAGAATACACATTGTCAATTATGCCTTGACATATTTCTTTGTCATTTGCATATTTGTCAAATGCAATATAATCCAGTGATTCAATAATTTTTTCTTGATTTTTTATATCAAGTTCTAGTAAATTGGCAAGCACTCTGCCTTTACCAGCACCATAGTCTAAAATTTTAAGCTTCCCATTTTTTGAAATCCTAAGTAAGTTCTCCCTTATCTGTAAAGACTGAGGGTCATCTGCCTTTGTCACGACTGCTATAGGTTCAAATAAGCTCTCAAAAGCATATTGAGATGTTGCGAATTGTGATGGCAAACTTATAAAATCTTGTAGCCTTGCAATTTCATTTTCATCTCCCAGTAAACTGTGTAATACTTTTTCAGGTATTTTTCCAGCATAGCTCACTTTATTATTTTCAACATACCAGATGCAAGATGGATCAAAATGAGCAAGCAACGGAACCGAATGAGTTGCAATCCATATCTG
>JBQCEX010000071.1:0-6510 GCA_051959855.1 Flavipsychrobacter sp.
AGTTTTGCAGTATGATATTCAGAGCAATGCCAAATGCAATAGTAATGGGCAGCCAGACCGCAGGTACTGATGGCAACGTAACATACTTCCGTATAAGCCAGGATGTGCATACCATGTTCACTACATTAGGTGTATATTATCCGAATGGCGACAGTACAGAACGAATAGGCATAGTACCCGACAGTGTGGCTATGCCAACTATAGCGGGCGTGCGGCATGGCGAAGATGAAGTACTGGACCGCGCCATAGCCATAGGCTGCTCGTTAACCGTACCAGAAGTAAATAAGGTACAAAGCAGCATTGCCATGTACCCCAACCCGGCTAATGAACTGCTGACTGTGACAATAGACAATATTGCTGGCAATGCTACAATCAGCATAACTGACATAAGTGGAAAAACACTACAGCAGCGCAATTTTACTGCAAAGAATAACAGCATCATTGCCAGCTTTGATGTAAAAAATTATCCTGCGGGTGTGTACCTGGTGAATGTGCAAAGCGGGGACGGTATAAAGACAATGAAGCTGACGAAGCTGTAGAATTGAATATATTTAAATTTTTAGGAAAGAATTTATTCTACATATTTTCTCCTTTTAGCTATCTATTTTTAATGTACCGACAATAAAAGGAGCAAGATGGAAAAGTATATTGATAAA
The DNA here is from genome assembly GCA_051959855.1 of Flavipsychrobacter sp. Classification (GTDB taxonomy): domain Bacteria; phylum Bacteroidota; class Bacteroidia; order Chitinophagales; family Chitinophagaceae; genus SZAS-30. The sequence continues at coordinate 657 of JBQCEX010000071.1, forward strand.
ACAATGAGATTGCATCCTGTAAGTGTAGTATTGTCTCTCATTACAGTAGCTATGCTAACATTAGTAATCGGAATGTTTATTACACTTAGTTAAAAAATATTAATAGGGGTGATGGTACAGGTTTCTTCTTCGGAGGAAACCTTTTTTTGTTTTAAGGAATGGCACTACGCAGTTAACCCTAAAAATCACGCTGCCAATTTAATTGCAAGAGTCTTACATTTGAGGCCTAAATATTGAAAAACATGCAAGCCTGGAACGACTACCTGTCGCAAAACAAAGACCGCTTTCTGGATGAACTGCTGGACCTGCTGCGCATACCCTCTGTAAGCGCCGACAGCAAATACAAAGACGATGTAAAACGCTGCGCTGAAGCAGTAAAGGAAAATATGCTGAAAGCCGGCGCTGACAAAGCTGAAATAATGCCCACTGCCGGTCACCCGATAGTGTATGGCGAAAAAATAATAGACCCCAAGCTGCCAACCGTACTGGTATATGGCCACTATGATGTGCAGCCTGCTGATCCGCTGAATTTATGGCATAGTGGTCCATTTGAGCCCGTAATAAAGGACGGTAAGATATTTGCGCGTGGTGCCTGCGATGACAAAGGCCAGATGTTCATGCACATAAAAGCGCTGGAAGTAATGGCAAAAACCAATACCCTGCCCTGCAATGTGAAAATAATGATAGAAGGTGAAGAAGAAGTAGGCTCCAGCAACCTGGGAAAATTCCTGGAAGACAATAAAGAAAAGCTAAAGGCTGACATAGTGCTGGTGTCTGACACCTCTATGATAAGCATGGAGCACCCAAGCATAGAAAGCGGCCTGCGTGGCCTTGCCTATATGGAAGTAGAGGTAACGGGCCCTAATCGCGATTTGCATAGTGGTGTATATGGCGGTGCTGTTGCCAACCCTATAAACATACTGGCTAAAATGATAGCCAGCCTGCATGATGAGAATAATCACATAACTATACCGGGCTTCTACGATAAAGTTGAGGAACTAAGCGCTGATGAACGCAAGGCGCTGAATACTGCACCGTTTGACCTGGAAGAATACAAAAAGGAACTGGGCATAAAAGAAGTATGGGGCGAAAAGGGCTATACCACCCTGGAACGTACCGGCGTACGCCCTACCCTGGATGTAAACGGTATATGGGGAGGCTATACCGGCGAAGGCGCAAAAACTGTGCTACCTAGCAAGGCCTATGCTAAAATATCTATGCGCCTGGTACCTAACCAGAAGAGCGAAGAAATAAGCGACCTGTTCCAGAAGCATTTTGAAAGCATAGCGCCGGACTATGTGACTGTAAAAGTGAACAGGCACCACGGTGGCGAAGCAGTGGTAACCCCTACTAACTCGCCTGCCTACCAGGCTGCTGCCAAAGCTATAAAGACAACTTTTGGTAAAGACCCTATACCAACCCGTGGTGGCGGAAGCATACCTATAGTAGCACTATTTGAAAGCATACTTGGCTTAAAAACAGTATTGCTGGGCTTTGGGCTGGACAACGACAATATACACTCACCTAACGAGAAGTATGATGTTGTCAATTACTTCAAAGGCATTGAAACAATACCATATTTCCACAAGTATTTTGCTGAAAGCAAGGCTTAATTATTGCGGTCGACAATATGTTAAAAAGCGCCCTGATTGGGGCGCTTTTTATTTGGCGCTTTTTGGAATATGTACTAACTTTAAAAGCCTTGAAATGACTTATATTAACTTTTATGCAAAATGATTATATAAGTGATTTTCTTGCGGCCTTTAATTCCCTGTAAATATTTCTTAATAACGCAGTGGAAGCTTTTATTTGAGGATAATAAAGCTGAAATTTGCCCAAAATGAATTTCTTATGTCAGCCCATAAGATAATAATAGCGATAGATGGGTACTCATCCTGCGGGAAGAGTACATTGGCGCGTCAGCTGGCAGCAAAGCTGGGCTATGTCTATATAGACAGCGGGGCTATGTACAGGGCCATTACGCTTTACTTTTTAAGAAATAGCGTGGATATAAATGATCATGACCATATATTGGAGGCGCTTTCCAACATACATCTTTCATTTGAGTATAATGAAGCAGAAGACCGTTCTGAGATATGCCTGAACGAAGAAAATGTAGAACACCTGATACGTGAACTGCTGGTAGCTGATAAAGTAAGCGAGGTAGCCGCCATACGTGAGGTGAGGAGCTTTGCCGTAGCACAACAAAAACGCATGGGCAAAAAGAAAGGCATCGTAATGGATGGCAGGGATATAGGCACCGTTGTGTTTCCCGATGCCGAACTGAAAATATTTATGACCGCTGATCCGGATATACGCATCAAACGTCGCTTTGAAGAGTTGTATGCTACCAATCCGCATATAAGCATAGACGAGGTGAGGCATAACCTGGAGCTGCGTGATTATATAGATGCCAACCGCGCAGAAAGCCCATTGCACCAGGCAGAAGATGCTATAGTGCTGGACAACGGCAACCTGACCCGCGAGGAGCAACTGGAAATAGTGCTGGAATGGGTAAAAGATAAAGCTACCAATGTAGTAGCAGCCAACTGATGCTTCCTCTTTGAACTTTTATAAATTCTATGACCAACTACGAAATAGCAGATCATTTCTCTTTGCTCTCCAAACTCATGGATATACATGGAGAGAATAGTTTCAAATCAAAGTCATACGGCAGTGCTGCTTTCAATATTGAACGGCTCCCTAAGGAAATAGTGGACATGGATGATGCCGAGCTTTTTGGCATTCGTGGCATAGGAGAAAATACCGGGCAGAAAATAAAAGAACTGTTGCAAACAGGCAAGCTATATCAGCTGGAGACTTTACTTGCTACCACACCGGAAGGCATTCTTGAAATGCTGCAGATAAAAGGCCTTGGGCCGAAGAAAATAGCCCAGATATGGAAGGAGATGGGCATAGAAACGCTGGGAGAACTGGAGTATGCCTGCAATGAGAACAGGCTGGCAGCAATAAAAGGCTTTGGCGCTAAGACGCAGGAAAATGTATTGCAAAGCATAAAATACTACCAGCAGAACCAGGGCCATCATCTATGGGCAGAAGTAGAGTACGTTGCCAATAGAGTAATTGGCCGCTTACAGAACAGTTATCCCGGTAATTTATTTTCTTTGACAGGCGGCGTGCGCAGACAAATGGAAACGGTAGATGGAATAGATATAGTTTGCGATCTGAGTAAAGCACAATTAACAGAAGCGTTTGAATCTGTTGCCGATACTGTGATAGAAGAGATGCCCAATGAACGCCTTATAGTACAGATGCCTAACCAGCCTGTGCTGCGCTTTCATATAACTGCGGCAAAGGATTTTCATAATACACTGTTTACAAGCACAGGCAGTGAAGAGCTCATGGCTGCTTTCTTTGAAGGGTATGAGCTGCCTGCTGCCGCAGAAAGTGAAGAAGAAATATTCAGCGCAAACAAGCTACAATATATACCTGCAGCTCTGCGTGAAACGGCTGATATTCTGCAAAAGGCTGCTAACAATAGCCTGGATGAACTGATAACAGCAAAAGACATTAAAGGTATTATACACTCCCACTCTACCTGGAGCGACGGCGTAGATACCATAGAGCGAATGGCCAAGGCAGCTATAGATAAGGGGTTGGAATACCTGGTGATCAGTGACCACTCACAAGCAGCTTTTTATGCTAATGGTCTGACACCGGAACGTATAGCCGCACAACACCAGGAAATAGATGCACTAAATGAAAAGCTGAAACCCTTTAAGATATTTAAAAGTGTAGAAGCTGATATATTAAGCGATGGCAATTTAGATTACAACCAACGCGTATTAGAAACATTTGACCTGGTTATAGCTTCTGTGCACAGCAATCTTAAAATGTCACTGGACAAAGCCATGGACCGTGTACTGGCAGCGGTGCGTAATCCATTCACTACCATATTAGGGCATCCTACCGGCAGATTGTTATTGTCAAGAGCAGGCTATCCGCTGGACCATAAGAAGGTCATCGATACCTGTGCGGAACATAATGTAGTAATAGAAATTAATGCTCACCCCAGGCGCCTGGATATAGACTGGCGCTGGGTGGAATATGCCATAGAGCGGGGAGTTCTACTTTCTATTGATCCGGATGCACACTCTATAAGCGGATTTGATGATGTATATTATGGCGTAATGATTGCGCAGAAAGGCGGAATGACGGCTCAAAACAATCTAAGCAGCTTTTCACTAAATGAATTTGAAACCTTTCTTGAACGTTACCGTGAAAAGAAGCAAGCTAAAGTAATTGCATAAAAAATCCGTCCCGGCTTAGCCGGGACGGATCTCTATTTATCTTTTATTACAGTCTTTCTATTACCACTGCACTTGCACCACCACCGCCATTACAGATACCAGCTGCACCATACTTAGCACCCTTTTGGTTTAACACGTTGATAAGTGTAACCAGGATACGTGCACCACTGGCACCTAACGGATGGCCCAGCGCTACTGCACCACCATTCACATTCACCTGTTCAGGTTTCAGGTTCATTTTTTGCATGTTAACAACACCTACAACACTGAAGGCTTCATTTAATTCGAAGTACTCAATGTCTTCCATTTTAAGGCCTGCCTTTGCTACTGCTTTCGGCACTGCTAATGCCGGGGAAGTAGTAAACCATTCAGGGGCTTGTTCAGCATCAGCATAGCCTTTTATTACAGCCAGCGGCTTTATGCCTAAAGCTTCTGCCTTTTCTTTACTCATCAGCACCACTGCAGCGGCACCATCATTCATTGTGCTGGCATTAGCAGCCGTAACAGAACCGTCCTTTACAAAGGCAGATTTTAACTCAGGTATTTTTTCAAATTTCACATTCCATGGCTCCTCGTCCTTTGCAAACTTTATCGGGTCGCCCTTTCTCTGCGGTATTTCTACAGGGACGATCTCATTGTCAAACAGGCCTGCAGTTTGTGCTGCCTGGCTGCGCTTATAGCTTTGTATAGCAAATTCATCCTGTTCTTCACGACTGATATTGCATTCTGAAGCGCAAAGCTCAGCAGCGTTACCCATTGCATAGTTATGATATACATCTGTAAGGCCATCTTTTGCAAGACCGTCTATCAGTGTAACGTTACCATATTTATTACCCCAGCGAAGGTTTGCATTGTAAAAAGGAACATTGCTCATGCTTTCCATACCACCTGCTACCACTACATCATTATCTCCAAGCATGATAGACTGCGCACCCTGTATTATAGCCTTCATACCACTGGCGCATACTTTATTAACGGTAGTACATGGTACATTATCCGGCACGCCTGCGAAACGAGCTGCCTGACGCGCAGGAGCCTGGCCCAGGTTAGCCTGCATTACCGCACCCATCAGCACTTCATTCACTTCTTTAGGGTCGAGTCCGGCCCTTTCCAAAGCTCCTTTTATAGCTATAGAACCCAGTTTAGTGGCTGAAAAATCTTTCAAAGATCCGCCCCAGCTACCTATTGGTGTGCGCACGGCAGATACGATATATACTTCTTTCATGACTTGTTTTTAGCGCGCCAAATGTACACTAAAATTTCGAGGTCATTCAGTAACCATAATCTGCGGCTATGCATGCATTAGCTATTTATATAATTCATTAGCTATATATTTAAATAAATATCAATCAAAATATTCAATTGTAAAAACATCGTCATATACCAGTTAAACCGGAGTTAAAACAACCCCATTTTTCTTGTCTGGGAATATACCTATTGGTATCTTTACAAGACTCCGAAACAACATTTACTGTAACAAAATTTAGTAAGATCAATGAAGAAATTGGTGCTGTGTCTTAGTGTGTATCTTATTACAGCTATGTCATTTAAATCCGTAGAAGCAGGGGAACCATTACCGGCCA